>JAITQL010000078.1 GCA_031288935.1 Tannerella sp. | reverse complement strand
TACAAGGGGGCGCGTTTTTTATTTATTATAAACAAACAAGACAGGAGCAAGCGATGATGGAAGTATATTTGGCAACAGGAACTTTTGTGGCAGGAGCGCTGCTGACATGGTTCGGAATGGTTTTCCGGGGGAAGTACCGTTACAAAGCCCTTTTGAAAGAGGCCGAGAAGGAAACGGATGTAATGAAGAAGAACAATATGCTGGAGGTAAAAGAGAAGTACCTGCACATGAAATCGGATTTGGAAAAGCAGGCTTCGGCGCGGAATGCAAAGATTCAGTCTTCTGAAGCAAAGTTGAAGCAGCGCGAGTTGATATTTAACCAGCGGCAGGAAGAATTGCAACGGAAAACAACGGAAGCAGAGTCCGTAAAGGAAAGTCTGAATAATCAACTGGCGCTGATTGAAAAAAAGAAGCAGGATTTGGAGAAGCTGCATCAGCAGGAGATCGTATATCTGGAAACGCTTTCCGGCTTCTCGGCGGAAGAAGCGCGGGAACGGCTGACCGAGTCGTTGAAAGACGAAGCGAAAACGAACGCGGCCGCCTACATCAACGAAATCATGGAAGAAGCGAAAATGACGGCCAACAAGGAAGCGAAAAAGATTGTGGTTAAATCCATTCAACGAGTGGCAACCGAGACGGCCATCGAAAATTCGGTCACCGTATTTCACATTGACTCCGATGAAATCAAAGGCCGTATCATTGGCCGCGAAGGACGGAATATCCGTACGCTGGAAGCGGCGACCGGCATCGAAATCATTGTGGATGACACGCCGGAAGCGATCATTCTTTCCGGATTCGACCCGGTTCGCCGCGAAGTAGCCCGGCTGGCGTTGCATCAACTGGTGCAGGACGGGCGCATCCATCCGGCGCGTATCGAGGAAATCGTCGGCAAGGTGCGCAAACAGGTCGAAGATGAAATCGTTGAAACCGGAAAACGCACCGTCATTGACATGGGAGTCCACGGATTGCATCCCGAACTGATCCGTATGATCGGCAAGATGAAATACCGTTCTTCATACGGGCAAAACCTGCTGCAACATGCGCGTGAAACGGCAAACCTGTGCGCCGTCATGGCCTCGGAACTGGGATTGAATCCGAAAAAAGCGCGCCGCGCGGGATTGCTGCACGACATCGGAAAGGTGCCGGACGACGAGCCGGAACTGCCGCATGCCATACTGGGCATGAAACTCTGCGAAAAATTCAAGGAAAAACCGGACATCTGCAACGCCGTGGGTGCACACCACGACGAAGCGGAGATGCAGACCTTGCTGGCGCCGATTGTGCAGGTTTGCGACGCCATTTCGGGCGCGCGTCCGGGTGCGCGCCGCGAAATTGTAGAGGCCTACATCAAGCGCCTCAACGATCTGGAACAGCTGGCCATGAATTATCCGGGAGTGGTGAAGACGTATGCCATTCAGGCCGGACGCGAACTGCGCGTGATTGTCGGCGCCGACAAGATTGACGACAGGGATACGGAACATCTGTCCATGGAAATCGCAAAGAAAATTCAAGACGAAATGACCTATCCCGGCCAGGTGAAAATTACGGTAATACGGGAAACACGCTCGGTCAGCTTCGCCAAATAAAGACGGCGCACTTGGATGAAACATCGGGTTCAAAGCGAAAAAAACTCTTGCTTTGAACCCTTTTTTATGGCCTCCGCCGTCAAACTTTCCTGCCAGCGACTGCCGTTTCCGGACGAAAACCCTCCGGCAGTTTCAGTCCGTGACTGAAAACGTATTATTTTCATCCTTACGGAAATATGGATTCATTTGTTTTTTTTATCCGCACACGCACTTTTTATCCTGAAATTCTACGTACATTTGCCACGAGTTTAATGACTAACAATCATTTTAAATTCACTCTCTCTAAAACCGGAATGTGTGCGAACATTTTCCGGTTTGCTCTTTTAGAACCGTTTTAATTTGTATATTTGCCCCGAAAATAAACGATGAGAACAAATCAAGCGTATGAAACAGGCAGCCGTGCCGGCAGAATCGGCCATCCGGAACCGCGAACGACGGTCGGAGGCGGATCCCGTGAAGCGGCAAAAGGGGATTCAAGCGAAATCCCTGTATAGAACCGTAAACATCATTCAATCATAAAAAAAATGACACCGAAAGAACGTATCAATGCCATACTGAATCGCCGGCCGGTAGACCGTTTGCCGGTCGACCTCTGGTGCACGCCGGAAGTACTGGACTCGCTGCGGGCATATACCTCGCAGCAGGATGAATTTGCCGTATACCACGCGCTGGGACTGGACAAGATTGTCTGGATTTTCCCCGGTTACGGCGGGCGCTACTTCGATCCCAACGACAGCGGCGAAATTACCATGTGGGGCGTGCCCACGCGGATGGTCAAGGCCGGAGCGGCCACCTATCAGGAATACATCAACCCGCCGCTGGCCGGTTACGAACAGGTGGAACAGCTGGAGACGTATCCCTCGTGGCCCGATCCCGACTGCTTCGATTACGCGGGCGCCAGAGCGCTGGCCGACGAAGCGCGCGCGTGGAATTTTGCAACCGTCGGGCCGTGGATTTCCCATTTTGAAATCTACTGCCAGATGCGCGGCCTCGAAAATGCGCTGATGGATACCATCGCCAATCCCGAATTTCTGGATGCTGCACTTGACCGCATCGACGCGATCCAGACGCAGATGCTCGAACGGATGTTCACGGAACTGGGCGACCGCCTGGATATCGTTTTCATCAGCGACGATATGGGGATGCAGGAAAATCTGCTTATCTCGCTCGAATCCTGGGAACAGCATTTCAAGCCGAGGCTGAAAAAATGGTGCGACCTGATTCACCGCTACGGAAAAAAAGTCCTCTACCACACCGACGGCGCTTCATTTCCCATCATCCCCGGACTGATTGACTGCGGCGTAGACGTCCTGAACCCCATCCAGCATGTTTGCAAGGGCATGGACAGGGAGCAACTGAAACGGCTGTTCGGAAAAGACATCCTCTTTCACGGCGGCGTTGAGAACCAGCAGGTACTGCCGCGCGGCACGGCGCAGGACGTGGTCGACGAAACGCGGCGCTGTCTGGAAACCCTCGGCGGCAACGGCGAAGGCTATATCTGCTGTTCGTGCCACAACGTCCAGGCCGGCACGCCGGTAGAAAACATCCTCGCCATGATTGAAACCGTCAAGGCTTACGGTAAAAATCCGGCTGTCCACGAATGAAGGGATTTTCCATCCGCGTGAAATCCTTGAATTTTCAATTCTTTTTCGTTATGGAAATGAAATATCGTCCGGCCATTGCCGTATGTTGCGCGGACAGGCGGAAACTTTTCAAAGTGTTCCCGCACGCTGCGGCGACCGAAAAACACTTTTCAAAGTGTTCCCGCACGCTGCGGCGACCGAAAAACATTTTTCAAAGTGTTCCTGCACGCTGCGGCGGCATTTCGAAACTTTTCAAAACGTTCCTGCACGCTGCGGCGACCGAAAAACATTTTTCAGAGTCTTCCTGCACGCTGCAGCGGCTGTTCGAAACTTTTCAAAGTGTTCCTGCACGCTGCGGCAGCATTTCGAAACTTTTCGAACTGCTCCCGCACGCTGCGGCGGCTGTCTGAAAAGTGTTTTTCCCGTCATGCTCCGAAGAGGAAAACAGGATTCGTTATCTTAATAAACAAAAACATTGACGGTGGAACATTTAAATCACATTTCGCCGGGCGTAGTGGCCGCGGTCGCCGGGACGATTGTTCTGATGGGCATCGTCACCGGTCTGCTTCGTGCCTCGCAGGGACGGCGGTGCCTTTCGCAGGATTGCCCGTCCCTGCGAACAGCGGAAGGGCAAAACAGTTGGTTGAGGCAGCCGGACGCTTTTTAATGGAGAGATGAAAAGTCGGAATTTTATGTGCCTTTGTATGAGAAAATACGGTCTGATACGGATAACAAGTCAAAAACAGAAGAAACAAACAATGGTCGCAACCTCATCCGGTTCGACTGGGCGATGAAGCGGCTGCTGCGCAACAAAGCCGATTACGTGGTACTGGAAGGTCTTCTTTCCGTGCTGCTGGGGCAAAACATTACGATCAACAGCCTTTTGGAGAGCGAG
>JAITQL010000243.1 GCA_031288935.1 Tannerella sp. | reverse complement strand
CCGTATTGCCCGATTTTCAGACGGAGTTTGCGCAGGGCGCGGGCGGAAGGTACAATCCGACGGCCTCTACCAGCTGGGGGCCTGTTATTTCGGAACTGCCCGACGATCCGACCTATGGCGGAAACGTGGCAAACAGCTACACGCAGGACGGCCTGCGGCAGGGATACTACTACGTCCGTCAGCGCGCGCTGGCCGGACTGGATCCCTGGGCAAAACCGCAGGTGTATCACAATGCAAGGGATTTTTTCAACACGGGAGTCACGTGGTCGAACTATGTCAACGTCGCCAAGGCCTTTGAGGGCGGAACCGCCGCCATCTCGCTGGGCAGTACGGATCAGGACGGCATTGTGCCTTCCACCGGCTTGAGCCGCTACAACGGCAAGGTGACTACCGACCTGAAGCTGGCAGACCACTGGGATGCGGGATTTACGGGCAGCTTCACTTCCACCTCCGTCTCCAAGTCCACCGGAGCCAACGACGGCCTGATCGCCACCGTCTACGGCGCGCCGGCCAGTTACGACTTTGCCGGGATTCCGTCGCACGTGGCGGGCGATCCCTATACCCAGAATACGTTCCGGGGAACAAGCGGCTTCGACGGCGCCTACTGGGCGATTGAAAACAACCGCTTCACCGAAAAGACGCAGCGCTTTTTCGGCAGTACGTATGCCAACTATTCCACCACCTTCGAGAACAGCAGCAAGCTGAATCTGAAGTACCAGCTCGGTATCGACTCCTATTCGACCGACTATACGGATATGTTCGGCTACGGCCATGCCAATCAGACCGGATCGCTGGATCGCTACGCCGTTACCAAAAACGAATTTAACTCGCTGTTTACGGCCGCCTACAACTGGAACGTTACGGAGGATGCGGTGCTGGATTTGCTGTACGGAAACGAACTCATCGAATACGGCAGGAAGGAACTCTGGTCGTATGGCGTGGGATTCAACTTCTCCGGGTGGAACCATATCAACAATATTTCCACCTATAACGGGCACGAAAACGGGACGCGGAGAAGAAGTTTCGGCAATTTCGGCAATCTGTCCCTGGCCTGGAAGCACATGCTGTACTTCAACGCCACCCTGCGCAACGACATCGAATCGCGCATGCCGCAGGCCAGTCGCCGCTTCACGTATCCTTCCGCATCGCTGGGCTGGGTGTTCAGCGAACTGGAAGGCCTCAAGAACGACGTCCTTACGTTCGGCAAACTGCGCGCTTCGTATGCACAGGTCGGTCAGCCGGGCGACTATGTCGATACCTACTACTCGACGCCGACGTATGGCGGAGGCTTCTCGTCCGGAACGCCGATCATGTATCCCGTCAAGGGCGTCACCGCCTATACGCTCTACAGCATCGTGTACGACCCGGAACTGAGACCGCAGAATACGCAGTCGTTTGAACTGGGTACGGATCTGACGCTCTTCAAAGACCTGGTTACGCTCAGCTACACCTTCTCCCGCCAGAACGTCAAAGACCAGATATTCGACGTTCCCCTGGCCGGTTCCACCGGATCGGGCAGCCTGCGTACCAATGGCGGATCCATCCATACGAACGTGCATGAAGTGACGCTGGGTCTCGTTCCCGTGAACCGGAAAAACCTGCGGTGGGACTTCGCATTCAACTTTACGAAAGCGGACAACTACGTGGACAAGCTGGCCGACGGCGTGGAGAACATCTTCCTCGGAGGTTTCGTAGAACCGCAGATACGCGCCGGCATCGGTTACAAGTTCCCGGTTGTGTACGGCACCGGTTATTTGAGAAACGGGAAGGACGAAATCGTAGTGGATGAAAACGGACTCCCGATGCCGGGCGAAGACCGGGTGCTGGGAACGGTCGAACCCGACTTCCGGCTGGGATTCAATACGAACTTTGAAATCTTCAAGTTCAAGCTGTCCGCCGTCTTCGACTGGAAACAGGGCGGCGTCATGTATGCGGCCACGTCCGGTTTGCTGGATTATTACGGCACCTCGCAGCGGTCTGCCGACTTCAGGAAGAAAGACAACTTCCTGTTTGAAGAAAAGGCCGTGAAGGAAGACGGCAGTCCGAATGACATTCTGATTGCAGGCGCCGATGCGTCCGCCTATTTTACCGCCATGAACGATATTACCGAATCCATGATTCAGGAAACCTCGTTCATCAAACTGCGCGAACTCGCGCTGAACTATCCGGTATGGAACAAAAACGGGGTGAATGTGTCCGTCAATGCGTTTGCAAGGAATTTGATTCTCTGGTCTGCGCTCAAGGGATTCGATCCCGAGGCATCGCAGGGAAACAACAACATGGCGGGAGGCTTTGAACGCTTCTCCCTTCCCGGAGCTTCCAGTTACGGCCTGGGTCTTAATGTGAAATTTTAACAAGTGAGCAATATGAAAACAATAGCAAATATGACAAAATTACTGGCAGGCGTGTTCGGAATATCCTTCCTGCTGCTTTCGTGCTCGGACGACGTGCTGAATGCCGTCAACCGGGACAAGGATCATCCCGTCGGCGTGGAGAGCAAGTACATCCTTGCCGAGGTGATCACATCAACGGCCTTCCACAATATCGGAGGCGACATCAATACGTATGTCTCCACCTATGTGGAACATGAAGTCGGGATAGACAACCAGCTGTGGCGGGCGGAAATGAGGTCGGGAGAACCTTCGCTGGCATCCACCTACAACAATTCGTGGGAAAGCCTGTACAGGGAATTGAAGAATGCCCGCATCGCGATTGACCAGTGCAGCGAAGGCGGCCGCGACCAGGGCAATCCGGTGACGCGGGGCATTGCCGAAGTGCTGGCGGCGTACAATTCGGCGCTCATCGCGGACATGTTTGGCGACGCTCCCTGGAGCGAGGCCGCCCTGGTCAGCGAAAGCGGCGCCCCGGTGTACATGCAGCCCAAAATTGACAAACAGGAGATGATTTATCAGGGAATCTTTGCCTACCTGGATGCGGCCATCGAGGACTTGCAGCAGTCGGACGTCAGCGCGATCGGGAGCTACGACCTGCTGTTTTCCGGCGACAAGAGCCGGTGGCTGAAACTGGCCTGGGGCCTGAAAGCCCGCTACACGCTGCACCTGCTGGCCAGGGCATCGAACAGGGACGCCGAACTGGACAAGGCGCTGGATTACGTATCCCGCTCCTTTGCTTCGGCCGGCGAACAGGCTGCGTTCAATATCTACGACGCGACGAACTACAATCCCCTGTTCGATTTCCAGTGGAGCCGCGACGGTCTGGCCGCCAGCGCCAGTCTGGCCGAAAAGCTGATTGAGCGCAACGACCCGCGTTTTCGCCGCGTGTTCATTGATGCCGACTGGTCGCAAATAGAAAGCCCGGACGGCGAAAATTACTTTCCGGCTCCGAACGGTTCGCCCGAACAGCTCAGGTATTACTACAACACGTCGATCTTCGTCTATTCGCAGGTAGCTCCCACGCTGTTTCTGAGCTATCACGAACTGCTGTTCATCAAGGCCGAGGCGCTTGCGCGCAAGGGTGAGGTCGAAGAGGCCAAGGCCGTATTGAAGGAGGCGGTGGCGGCCGCCATTGCCAACACGGAAGCAGGCGTCGACGGCGCCGCGAATGCCCCGGAGGTCAACCGCTACGGAGGGCTGGACATCACGACCGACCCGGTCGATGCCGGCGAAGCGGCCGAGTATTTCGATACCGGCGTAGCGCCCCTGTTCGACGTGAATCCCCTGCGCGAAATCATGGTACAGAAATACCTTGCCTTCTTCGGCGCCTCGGGCGAATCCACGGAAGCCTATAATGACGTCCGGCGCCTGAAAGCCCTGAACGAAGACTTCATCACGCTGAAGAATACGAACAAATTTCCCCACCGGCTGGGATACGGAAACTCGGATACAACGACCAATCCGGAAGTGTACAACGCCTTCGGCGACGGTCAGTACGTATACAGCGAACCTGTCTGGTGGGCTGGCGGCAGCCGTTAGCAAACCCGTCCGCATGAAAAAGGGACAGAGGCATCGCCTCGTCCCTTTTTTTTAATTCAAAGATTCAAAATTCAAAGATTCAAAGATTCAAGGATCGGCACTTCCTGCCCGGTACGAATCACAGGGCTGCGCTTTTCTTCATTTTCTGTATTATTTACTTGCCGCTGTAGTCGATCCATACTTTCATTTCGCCGGGTTCGCGGTTGTCCCAGGCGTAGTAGGGGATTAGCGTGAACTTTTGGTCGCCGTTGGTGGCGGCGATGGCGGTTACGC
>JAITQL010000163.1 GCA_031288935.1 Tannerella sp. | reverse complement strand
TAGGCGCCAAGCTGAACATTACAGGCGTCTATCGCGACGCCGACCATACGCTGGCCATCACATTAGCCGCAGAGGGATTTATTACCATCGAGTATGACGGAGCCAGGTGAATGATTGATATTTTCCAAGATACATTCTAACCAATGAAGAGGGTCGGTGAAGTTTCACCGACCCTTTTTTATTACACAGCTCAAATTTTCACCTTGCAGTATGCAGGAGGTATGCCGCAAGTTTCGGGAGGGTTCTTGCAGTATGCAGGAGGTGTGCCGCAAGCTGCGAGGGACTTCTTGCAGTATGCAGGAGGTGTGCCGCAAGCTGCGGGAGAGTTCTTGCAGTATGCAGGAGGTCGGCGATACGTTGCGGGAGGGTTCTTGCAGGGTGTTGCCGGTGTCGTGCGCTTGCCGGAAAGAGACTTCTCTTATTCGTGCCATTCGTGGGCGGAAGATTTCTACCGGAGGGATGATACCGTTTCGTGCTGTCGGATAATTTTATCGCCGGGCAGTACTTCCGTTCGCGAAAAAATAACTACTTTTGGCGCTGTTAGTAGAATGAAAGTGTGAAATGAAGTTATCGGAAGACTTGCAGATAAGGCGAATGTGCGTGCAAAATGCCTTGCGTCGGACCGGCGCGGAGGCATGTTTGCTGAGCGTGGGTGTGAATCTTTACTACATGACCGGGTCTCTGTTCGGCGGTTATTTTTACCTGCCGGCCGAAGGCGAGCCGGTCGTTTTTGTGAAACGGCCGAACGATTTCAAGGCCGGCGACGAGGTCGTGTTTATCCGTAAACCGGAACAGATTGCCGAATATTTTGCGTCGCAAGGCCGGGCGCTTCCCCGGAAACTGCTGCTCGAAACAGACGAGGTGCCCTATAATGAATGTCTCCGGTTGCAGGCCGTGTTCGGTTCGCCGGAAACGGGCAACGCCACCTTGCTGCTCCGGCAGGCGCGGATGATCAAGACGCCCTGGGAAATCGAGCAGTTCCGCCTCTCTGCCCGCCAACATGCAAAGACTTATTCGGAAATTGCCTCCTGCTTTCGCAAGGGCATGACGGACGTGGCGTTTCAGGCCGAGATTGAGCGGCGGATGCGCCTGAACGGTTCGTTCGGCATCTTTCATGCCTTCGGGCCGAACATGGACATTTTCATGGGCAGCCTACTTGCGGGAGCGAATGCCGAAGCGCCTTCTCCGTATGACTTTGCCCTGGGAGGCCACGGTCTGACGCCCCTCTGTCCGATTGGCGCCAACGGTACGGCGCTGGAGGACGGCATGGCGATCATGGTCGATATGGTGGGCAATTACACGCCTTACCTGACCGACATGACCCGCGTGTTCGCCGTGGGCGAACTGCCGGAGCCGGCATACCGGGCGCACAGGACGTCGCAGACGATTCAGGAGATCGTCATGCAGACGGCGCGGCCGGGCGTGTCCTGTGCCGCGCTCTACGAACTGGCGATGGCGGAGGTTGAAAAGGAAGGGTTGACGGACTGTTTCATGGGGACGCGGCAGCAGGCGAAGTTCGTTGGACACGGCATCGGCTTGCAGATTAACGAACCGCCGGTGCTGACGCCCCGTTCGAATGAAGAGTTGCAGATGAACATGGTGTTTGCCCTGGAACCGAAATTCGTGATTCCAGGCACAGGGGCGGTCGGCATCGAAAACAGTTTTTTAGTCACTGCCACCGGGCTGGAAAAAATCACCCGGTTTGAAGAAGACATTATCGTATTACAATAAACTATATATAACGAAACGGAAGTATGAAAAATATGAGAAAGCAAATTCTATTCCTGTTCCTGCTGGTTGTTTGCGCGGGAACCGTCCGGTCTATGGAACCGGCACAAGTCAAACCGGTAAAAAACCTGATTCTGATGATTCCGGACGGCGCATCGCTGGCTACGGTTTCGGCGGCACGCTGGTATCAGTGGTATCTGCATCCGGACAAACCCAAACTGGCCATTGATGCCTATCTCTGCGGAACGGTGCTTACCCATTCCTCCAATGCGCCCATCGGCGATTCGGCGCCTACCACGTCATGCTACATGACCGGCTATCCGAGTTTGGCGGGATACGTGTCCACCTATCCCGTGAGCAGGGGGAAGGACGATATTTATCCGATGGATCCGTCGAAAGCTTACCAGCCGTTGACCACCCTTCTGGAAGCGGCCAAGGTTGTGCATCAAAAAGCCACAGGCCTGGTGTTCACGTGCGAGTTCCCTCATGCCACGCCGGCCGACTGCTCGTCGCACAGCTACAACCGCGGACGCTACGAATGGATCGCTCCCCAGATGGTGCATAACGATCTGGACGTGGTGATTGGCGGCGGCGCGTCGCTCTTGTCGGAAGTCGACGAGGTGTATTTGAAAGCTAACGGCTACGGCATATACAAAAACGACATTGAAGGGATGCGCAGCTATACCGGCGACAAGATGTGGGCGCTGTACAACGACCGCGACATGACGTATGACCTCGACCGTGACGCTTCCAAAGAACCGTCCCTCGAAGAAATGACGCGCAAGGCCATCGAGAAACTGTCACGGAATGAGAACGGCTTTTTCCTGATGGTGGAAGGCAGCAAGGTGGACTGGGCGGCGCACGCCAATGACCCGGCGGCGATGATCACGGACTTTCTGGCCTTCGACCGCGCTTGCGGGGCTGCGCTGGAGTTTGCGCGCCAAAACGGAGAAACGGTCGTGGTGATCGTTCCCGACCACGGAAACAGCGGATTCAGTATAGGCTCCAACCGTTGCGGCGGATACGGGAATTTGACGAAGGACGATCTCTTCCATTCGATTGCGCAGGTAAAACTGACGGCCGAAGGCTTCGCGCAAAAGCTGAACAGCGAACCGGCGACGAACGTGCAGCAGCTGTTCAGCCGGTACGCCGGCTTTGAACTGACGGACGAAGAACTTCAGACCCTGTACCACTGTGCGGGCTACAAAAACAGCCCGGTGCCGGAAGAGCAGCGTTCGGAAAAGGATGCGCTGGCCTCGCTTTACAGCAGTTCGCTGAACGGCTTTATCGCCAAATTGATTACGTCGAAGACGTGCTTCGGCTTCACCACCGGCGGGCATACCGGCGAGGAGGTCTTTCTGGCAGCCTGGCATCCCGGCGGCGACTTGCCGCTGGGGATGCGTACGAACGTCGAACTGAATCATTACATGGCGGCTGCCATGGGACTGACCGGCCGGCTGGACGAACTGACCGCAGCCAACTTCGCCCCGCATACGGAAGTATTCAGGGACTATGCGTACGAGATTGTTCCCGCGGCAACGGAAAACGGCAGTCCGACCCTCGTCGTAAAGCACGGGAAGGACAAGAAAAAACAACTGAGTATCTCGCCGAATACAAACATCGTGAAACTCGGTAAAAAGGGCAATGAAGAAGTGAAGCTGTCATCCGTCATCATTTACGTGGATGTCAACAGCACGTTTTATGTACCCCGGTCGCTGACCGGTTATTTACAGTAAATGCGTTGAAAACCGATTCCATGTTACGGGACAGTATCGTTTCCATCGACCAGTGCACGCGCGAAGACATTCTTCGCATTTTGGACAATACCCGGAAGTTTGAGGAGCGTCCAAACCGGAAATTGCTGGAAGGAAAAGTGGCGGCCACGCTGTTTTTCGAGCCGTCCACCCGTACGCGGCTGAGCTTCGAGACGGCTGTCAACCGGCTGGGCGGCCGGGTCATCGGCTTTCAGGACGCTTCGACAACAAGCTCCTCCAAGGGTGAGACGCTGAAAGATACCATCCTGATGATAAGCAATTATGTGGATGTGATCATCATGCGTCATCACCTGGAGGGCGCGGCGCGTTATGCGGCGGAAATCTCCTCCGTGCCGGTGGTGAACGCCGGAGACGGCGCCAACCAGCATCCGTCGCAGACGTTGCTCGACCTGTATTCCATCCGCCAGACGCAGGGAAAACTGGAAGACCTGACGATTACGGTGGTCGGCGATCTGAAGTACGGGCGGACGGTTCATTCGCTGATTGTCGGCATGTCGCATTTCAATCCTTCGTTTCATTTCATTGCGCCGGAGGAACTGCGGATGCCCGACGAGCAGAAACGCTTCTGCCGGCTGCACGGCATCCGGTTCGAGGAACACGTCGCTTTCACGGAAGACATTATCAACCGGACGGACATCCTTTACATGACGCGCGTACAGCGCGAACGGTTTACCGACCTGATCGAGTATGAACGGGTGAAGAATGTGTATATCCTGCACAACCGGATGCTGGAAAACAGCCGTCCCAACCTGCGCGTGCTGCATCCGCTGCCGCGCGTGAACGAGATTGCGTACGACGTGGACGACAATCCGAAAGCCTACTATTTTGACCAGGCACGCAACGGACTGTTTACCCGCGAAGCGATTCTGTGCGATGTGCTTGGCATGGACGTGGATTGAAACAGAATGATAAACAGAATATGATGCCGAATAAAAAGAAAAAGGCGCTGCAGGTGGCGGCGCTGGAAAACGGGACGGCGATTGATCACATCCCTCCCGAACAGTTGTTCAAGGTAGCTTCGCTGCTCGAACTGGAAAAGATGAACGACCCCATTACCATCGGGAATAACCTCCAAAGCAAGAAAATGGGTTATAAGGGGATGATCAAAATAGCCGACAAGTTTTTTGTGAAAGATGAAATCAACCGGATTGCACTGGTGGCGCCGAACGTGGTGCTGAACGTGATTCGCGACTATGAAGTGGTGGAAAAGAAACCTGTCAGGCTGCCCGGCGAGCTGACAGGGATCGTGAAGTGCAACAACCCCAAGTGTATTTCCAACAACGAACCGATGCAGTCGCGTTTCGAGGTGATAGACCGTGAAAAGGTGACGCTCAAATGTCATTACTGCGAACGGAAAATCAACAAGGAAGACATATTGATCAAATAGCGAATCATGAAAAAGGACTGGAAACCGGGGACGATGATCTATCCCCTGCCGGCCGTGATGATCAGTTGCGGCGCCGAGCCTTCGGAATACAATATTTTAACCGTCAGCTGGGTGGGAACGCTGTGTACGAATCCGCCGATGTGTTACATTTCCGTGCGTCCGGAACGGTATTCGTACCCGATTTTGCGGAAAAACATGGAATACGTCATCAACCTGACCACGGAAGCAATGGCGTATGCGACGGACTGGTGCGGCGTCGTTTCCGGGAAAGACCGCCGCAAGTTTGAGGAACTGTGCCTGACGCCGGGAAAAGCCACCGTTGTACATGCGCCGCTGATTGAAGAATCGCCGTTGTGCATCGAGTGTCGTGTAAAAGAAGTACTGGCGCTGGGCAGTCATGACATGTTCGTCTCCGAGGCAGTGAACGTGAAGGCCGACGGGCAATACCTCGACCCGGTCACCGGCGCCTTCGACATGCAACGCGCCGGCCTGCTGGCCTTCGTGCACGGCAAGTATTACGGTATCGGCAAGCTGATCGGACACTTCGGATGGTCGATAAGGAAAAAGACGGAGTGAGAAGATATTTGTCCGGGGTCGCCCGCGACAGGCAGAAAAGTGGCGAAGCCTCTAAATCCTCTGAAGGGGTGGACTTTGTCCGTCGTCACAGTAGCGCCCTTCAGGGGGAAGCGACGACACGACATTCATTAGAGGAGCGACCTGAACGCCTGATCCTGTTACGTTTTTACCACAAAGAACACAAGAATACAGCGCTCTTTGCGGTTCAAAATCTTCTATTGCAAGAAACGCAAAGAGGGTCACCAAAAGGGTGATTGTGCAATAGATACGTCCTTCAATCATAAAAAAGCATAATCGACAAAAAAAACATCGGGAAAAGTTTTCTTATACCGGGAA
>JAITQL010000223.1 GCA_031288935.1 Tannerella sp. | reverse complement strand
TCCCTGATTTTTATCCCACGCATTTGTATTTCTCATAATTTTCATGTACGTTTGCTATGTCATTTAAAAATTTAAAGTCATGATTAAAGAAAGAAGATTACCGGCAGGTATGCAGAATTTTCTTACACGTAAACTAACAGGCTTGATTGGCCTGATTTTGGCGGCTCTTTTGAGCGCCTGTACCTCATCGCTGTCCATAGACGATCTGCGGTGCGAGTACCTGACAAATCCGATGGGGATAGACGTTCCCCAACCCCGCTTCTCATGGACGATCCGTGCCGTGGAGAGGGGGACGTACCAAACCGCCTTCCGCGTGATCGTAGATAGCGACCTCTCCGGCACGGAAGGCAAGCGCGGCAACTGCTGGGATTCCGGCTGGACGGAGTCCGACCTCACCACGCAGATCGCCTTCGACGGCAAAGCCCTCGTCAGCGACCGGTCGTACTACTGGCGGGCGGCCTCGCTGATCAACGGTCGCGAGGTATGGAGTAAACCGGCGGTCTTTCATACCGGCCTGCTTCACGCCGACGACTGGCAGGCGCAGTGGATCGGCGCCGGCGAAGAGATCATCTCCGAAAGTCCCCTGCTGCGGACGACCTTTGCCGTAGAGAAGCGCATCCGTTCGGCATACCTCTACACTGCGGCGGCAGGAAGCTACGAAGTCTATCTGAACGGCGAGAAGGTGGGGGAAGACGTCCTGAATCCCTCCATCACGGACTATCGCAAGACGGTACTGTATTCCGTTTACGACGTCTCGACCCTGCTTCGCGAGGGCGACAATGCCCTGGGCGTCATGCTGGGAAACAGCGCCTATAATCTCCGCCGCATCGACGGACGCTATGGCTGGAGCGAGCATCCGCCGATGGGCAATCCCCGTTTCGCCATGCAGATGACCGTCACTTATGAAGACGGTACGGAGGCGCTCGTTTCTACCGGCGGGGACTGGAAATACGCCTTTGGCGCCATCACCTTCAACCACCTCTTCGGCGGCGAGGACTACGATGCACGCCTCGAACAGACGGGATGGGCAACGGCCGGATTCGACGATGGCGGATGGAAACCCGTCGCGGTGATGGACAGTCCGGGTGGCGTCCTGCGGTGGCAAGCCGTGCCGATCCGGGTGACGGAAACGCTGACGCCCGTTGCTGCCACGCACCCTTCGCCGGGCGTGTACCTGTTCGACCTTGGACAGAACATCGCCGGATGGTGGCGCGTGCAGGTCAAGGGCGTTGCCGGACAAACCCTTCGCATACGGGGAGCGGAAACGCTGAACAACGCGCTCTTCGCCAAGCCGCTGGAAGCGGGCGACACGCTCAGCACAAAGGAAGGCTACCACGCCCGCGTGTGGACGGACTATACCCTCAAGGACAGCGAACGCGAGACCTACGAACCGCATTTCTTCTACACCGGCTTCCGCTACATCGAAGTAACCGTTGACGGACAGGAGCCGGAAGCGTTGAACGTGGAAGGGCGCGTGGTACGTTCCGCGCTGGAGCGCAACGGCGAATGGACCTCCTCCAACCCGCTGCTCAACGGGATTCACGAAGCCGGCCTGTGGTCGCAGAAGGCTAACACGGTGGGCTATCCTACCGACTGCCCGCACCGCGAGAAAGGCGCCTACACGGGCGACGGACAGGCGATTGCCGAGGCCGCCATGCACGACTTTCACATGGCGCCCTTCTACTACAAGTGGCTCAACGACATGCGCGACGCGCAGGAACCCGGCGGCCGGATACCCAATACCGCGCCGCCCGTGGTCGGGGGCATGGGCGGAGGCGTAGCCTGGGGAAGCGCCTACCTGCTCATTCCGTGGTGGATGTATCAATATTACGACGATACCCGTATCCTGAAAGAACATTATCCCGGCATGAAACGCTATCTGCAATACCTGAACAATCTGGCGCGTACCGACGCCAATCCGCAGGAGCCTTACATCATCAACTACTTCGACGGATACTGGTATTCGCTGGGCGAATGGTGTGCGCCGGGGCAAAGCGACTGTCCGAATCATGCGGTAGTCAATACCTTTTATTATTACTACAATGCGAAACTGCTGTCGCAGATTGCAACCGTACTGGGTTATCGGGACGACGCCCTCCGCTATCTGGAGCTGAGCGACACCGTAAGGCAGGCGCTCAACGACCGGTTCTTTTCACCGCAAACCATGTACTACGGAACGGATTCCACCTATCAGACCTATCAGTTGCTGGCGCTGGCAGGCGATCTGGCGCCGACGGTCCGGCGCGAGAACGTGTTGCAGACCGTCATAGACGACCTCCGCAAGCGGGACAATCATCTCAACACCGGTATCTTCGGAACGAAATACCTCTGGCCGGTACTCTCCCGCGAGGGCTACCACGACCTGGCCTACGCCGTGGCCACGCAGGAAACGTATCCGAGTTACGGCTTCTGGCTGCGCAACCACTTCACCACCCTTCCGGAAGAATGGAACGGCGGCGGTTCGCACAACCACCAGATGTTCGGTTCCATCACGGAGTACTTCTACAAGTATCTGGCCGGCATCCGTCCGCCCGAAGAAGGGATAACGACCGGCGGGTACAGGCATGTCTGTCTGCACCCCTGCCTGCCGGACAACCTGCGGATGGCCAGGGCGTCGCTGCACACCCTGTCGGGCGAAATCGTCTCCGGCTGGCAACGGCAGGATGGAGGCTACCGCTACGAGGCCGTCATTCCGGCCAATACGACGGCCACCGTCTTTCTGCCGGTAGATGCCTTCCGGCAGGTACAGCTGACCGATAACGGCAAGGTCGTATGGCGGGACAACGCCTTCGCGGGCGCGGCAAACGGTATCCGCGACGTGAAGGCCGACGGCGGACACCTCTGTCTGTCGCTTGGGTCGGGTGCGTATTCATTCGATATTTCCGGGCAACAGTGAAAAAGCGCCGTCCGCAGGCGGGAAACACGACGTTCCCGTTTGCAGACGGACGGTATGTTTAATAACTAAAAACGATTCATCATGAAGAGAATGTATTTGATTTGTATCACAGTGATCTGCGTGCTCTCCGCAAGCGCCCGGGAGAAGTATGACATAGCCGCCTTCGTATGGCCGGCGTATTTCAACGAACCGCGTTTCGCGGAAATCGGCGTATTCCCCGACGGCAAGGGCGAATGGGAAGCCATCTACAATGCCAAGTCCAAGTTTGAAGGCCACCGCCAGCCCAGAGTGCCGCTGTGGGGGTATCTGGACGAGTCCGACCCGAAGGTGCAGGAGAAGGTCATCGACACTGCCCTCGAATACGGGGTCAACACGTTCATATTCGACTGGTACTGGTACGACAGCAAGCCCTTTCTGGAGGATGTCCTCAATAAAGGTTTCCTGAAGGCGAAGAACAGCGGGAAGGTGAAATTCTACCTGATGTGGGCGAATCACACGCACAACTCGTACCTGGACTACCAAAACCCGGACAAGAACAAGGTGTACTGGGAAGGAGGCGTAAGCCGGGAGGTGTTCGACGGCTTTACCGGCCACCTGATCCGGGACTACTTCACGCGTCCGAACTATTATAAAATAGACGGCAAGCCGGTGTTTGCCATCTACGAGGTCAGCACCTTCATCCGCGGCATGGGCGGCGAACGGCAGGCAAAAGAGGCGCTGGATGCGTTTCGCGCCAAATGCGTGGCGGCCGGACTGCCGGGCGTACACATCCAGGCCATCCTCTGGTCAAACATTCCGGCCACGCTCTCGGCCACGCCCGGAGACCAGACTCAAACGCAGGACAACACCGTCCGTTACTTCGGATTCGAGAGCCTGACCAATTACCAGTGGTGTCATTTCGTGCCCGCCGACCGGGATTACCGGCAGTGGGGCGAGGAAGCCACGGCCAAGTTCGGCGAGTTTGGCGAGAGTTTCAGCGTACCCTACTTCCCGCACGTCTCGATCAGCTGGGATCCCAACCCGCGTTATCCGGAAGGCATCCAGCCCTGCGTATCGGGCGTCACCCCCGAAAAGTTCGAGGTCTTCCTGCGAAAGGCAAAGGCCTACGCCGACGCCCATCCTTCCCAGCCGCCGTTGATCACGGTCAACGCCTGGAACGAGTGGGCGGAAGGAAGCTACCTGGAACCGGACACGGAGTTCCGGTACGGATTCCTGGAAGCAGTGAAAAAGGTGTTCAAGTGATGTCCTGACATTTTATTCTCCAAAAAAAGAAAAACAATGAAAAAGGTATCGGTCAAGGTACACGGAATGCACTGCGCCGCATGCGCCTCGCACGTGAAAGGAACACTCGAAAAGGGAGGAACAAGGGATGTGTCGGTCAATCCGGCAACCGGCGACGTCTCCTTCACGGTAGATGAAAAAACGGAAAGGAAACTGCCGTCCATCTACAAAAGTATCGAAAAGCTGGGCTACACCGTGTCGCACGGTGAGGAACCGCCCTCGCCGACGCCGTTCTACAGAAGTCTTTTGTTTCGCTTTCTTTGCTGTGCCGGTCTGACGGTTCCACTGCTGTTGCACATGATCTGGCCCGATTCCGTGCTGGGAAATCCATACCTTCAGGCGCTGCTGTCCCTTCCGGTGTACGTAACCGGCCTGCTGACGTTCGGCAAACCGGCCATCCGTTCCCTGCGCAACCTTATGCCGGACATGAACGTCCTGACACTGCTGGGCGCCACGGCGGCCTGGGTGTACAGCCTGACCGGTCTGCATCTGCACGCGCTTCATGCGCACCAGTACCTGTTCTTTGAATCGGCGGCCTCGATCATCACCCTGATTCTGCTTGGACGCTGTATCGAGGAGCACGTCATCCGGCGTACCTCTTCGGCCATAGCCGGCCTGGTGGGGCTGCAAAAGACCGTGGCAAAAAAGGTGCTTTCGGATCGGGGGACGGAGCGCGTGATAGAGGTCGACAATGCACTGTTGCAGGTTGGCGACGTGGTGCTGGTCAACGAGGGCGACCGCGTGCCGGCGGACGGTTGCATCACCTGGGGCGAAGCCTTTGCCAACGAGTCGATGCTGACCGGCGAAAGCGACTGGATCGGCAAGTATGCGGGTGACGGATTGACGGGCGGTACGCTGCTGGAAACGGGCGCCGTGCGGATGTGTGTGACTGCCGTGGGGGACGATGCAGCGCTGTCGCGGATCATTGAACTGGTCAGGCAGGCACAGAATGAAAAGACGGGGATGCAACTTCTGGCTGACCGTATCAGCAGTATCTTCGTTCCTGCAACACTGTTGATCGCCGTCCTGACATTCGGTGTCTGGTACGGGCTGATCGGCGTGCCGTTCGCCGATGCGTGGATGACGGGCATCTCGGTAGTGGTCATTGCCTGTC
>JAITQL010000169.1 GCA_031288935.1 Tannerella sp. | reverse complement strand
AAAGACCTGGTACGGTTTTGGCTGGTAGACATCAACCGGATGCAATTCGGCAAGGTGTCAGTCAAAAAAGGATGCGCTGCTTTTGCCCGTTTGTGGGGACAGGAACCCATGTTCCGGCTACTGGCGGAAAGTTATGCAAAAGCCCGAGGAGCAGAACCGGAAGCATGTATTCGCCGGACACTGTACTGCCGTAAACGCTTCTGGACGGCATTCAAACGTAAATACAGGATACCGTTCGACTGGGATGCGTCTGCTTGAGAAACTAAACTGTGCAGGCCTCCACGGTGTCTTTGTTGAAAAAGACCCGTGCAAGCCTGCACAGTCCTTCCGGAGTTACTTGCTCAGGAACAGCTTTTCGGCCGGAATCAGCCGCTTCGGCATACCGGACGCTTCGTAGGAGGCGATCAGGATACTGCCCGTCGCCGTGTCGTCGTGGAAGAACTCGATTCGGATCGGATGCCGGCCTTTCTTCAAGTCCACCTGTCCCGAATTGCCGGTGTGACCGTTGCTGCGGTTGTTGACCGTCAACTCGCCGTTAATATACAGCTTGCTGCCGCCCGTTGTCCACAGGGAGAAATCGTACTGGCCGTCCGTGTCTATCTCGAGCCATCCCTCGAACAGGACGGCTATGTGATCCCTGTAGGGAGCAATGGCGTCGTTGAGAGGCATCCGGTCGCGGTTCTCCGGCGTGTGGAAACCTAATTCGTAGCACGTACCCCGGGCTACAGGCTTCAAGCTTTCGAACGGAGGCATGGAGGTTGCCTCCGGACAGTGGTAGACTTTATATGTCAACCCGTTTCCGGCCTCCGTCCGGGCAATGCGGTATTCCGCTGCCACGGCAACGCTCTCGCCGGTCTCTCCGAATACCTTTGCCTGCACTCTGCCCGGCTTGTCCAGCGCAAAGGGGGCGGTATACAGCGGGGAGGAGGGCGTGGGTTCGGCCTGCCCGGTCGTGTAGCGGATGTCTCCCTTCGTGTCGGGGCGCAGGCAGATGTTCACCGTGGCCGGCTCGTCGATCCAGAGGCCGCCGTAGGTAAAGCTCTCGTTGATTTCCTTCGTCAGGAAGGCGGGCGAGGGCAGAACGTCGGCGCTTGGCCAGAGATTGGCCGGTTCGTCGAAGCCTTCGTAGGCCGGACGTGCAGGCCTTCCCACCCACTGCTGGGGCGTCGTCAGTCCCAGTGCGAAGGCGATGTCGGCCGCCAGGTCGTACCGGTACATCTGCTGCCGGATCAGGTAGTTCTTCTTCACTCCCTTGCCGCTGAAGATGAACGGCGTGGCCAGCTCCTCGTGCGAGTTGCCGCCGTGGGCATAAAACAGTCCTCCGTGATCGGACATCAGCATGAATACCGTCTTGTCGGCTATACCGGCCTCGTGCACCGCGTCCACGATTGTCTGCACGTATCCGTCCAGCGTTTCGATGATGTCGAGATACGCCGGCGACAGATGTCCCTTGCCGTGCATCGTATGGTCGGGATCGGTAAAGTAGCAGAACATGAAGTTCGGCTTCTTCTCGCGGATGCAGGCGGCCGACTGTGCCGCCACGTCCGAGTCGTTTTCGTAATCCTTGTCCACGTTCAGCAGGTCGGCTTCATACATGTTCGTAAACTCCGGCCAGTTGTGAATGCATGCCATCACCGCATCCGGCATCTGTTCGCGGATGATGCGGAAGATGGTGGGAAACCTCTTCCCGGGCGTCATGGCGACGTAGGGGAAGGCCAGCGCGCCGTTAACGAACGAGTTGTTGATCGCTCCCGTGCCTTCCGGCCCCACGCCGGCCATCATGGCCGTCCAGTTGGGCGTGCTTACGCTGGGAAGGATGGCGCGTACAGAGAAGCTGTATGCACCGTTTTGCATCAGACTGTCCATGCACGGCGTCCGGGCGGCCTGAAGCCCCCAGCTGCTCATGCCGTCGAGGCCGATGATTACTACATGTTCAATGCCGCCCGGATATTCCTTTTGACGGCAACAGGCGCTTAGCGCCAGGCAGACGATGGCTGCCATTACAATTCCTGTTCTTTTCATTTCTGTTTTGCTTTATTTGATTATTACTGTTTACTGACCGGTTCCACCGTTTGATGGATCCGGTATGCTTTCTGTTTCCGAACCTGTTCGATTCCCCTTATCGCCTTGTATTCACGGCTTCACGGGGGTCTGTCGAACTCATGCGAGGCTGCAGCCCCGGTCTCCTACAGGCTGCAGCTCCGGACTCCAGCCTGCTGCAGCTCCGGTCTCCAGCCGGCTGCAGCTCCGGTCTCCAGCCGGCTGGAGGATCGACCTCCTCGAGGCTAAACGGTCAACCCTTTTAACGGCTAAAGGGCGACCCTTTTAATGGCTAAAGGATCGCCCTTTTAACGGCTAAAGGGTCGCCCTCCCCGGAGCGCCTCATTCATTGGCGAATTGCAGGGAGGGGTCTTTGCCCTTGCGCACGGTGGCGCCGCGGTTGCCGGACAGGTCGGTCTCGCTGCTGTCCTCGTCCGTCAGTATCAGACCGGTGGCTCCGCTGAAGGTATTGCCGCTGACCGTGATCCCGCGTCCGTATTCGGCAAAGTGGATGACAGCGGCGGCTTCGGTCGAGGTCTCGAAGAGATTGCCCGACAGGAGGACGGGGCCGTAGGTGGCGCCCGGTTGGTAGGTGGAGAAGTACAGTTCCGGGAAGGACTGCCATCCGCCGGTCTTGAAGTCGCGCCGTCCCTTGCGGGGGTCTTTGATGCCCTTGGTCGTGTTGTTGACGAAGACGTTTCCCTGGATAACCAGGTTCTTGGGCTGGTTGATCCAGCATCCGCGGCCGCCGTTGCGGAAGACGTTGCCGACGAGGGTGACGTCTTCGTTCGACCGCTCGATGCTCAGCACCCGCGAGCCGTTCGTACCGTCTACCGTATTGCCGGTGACGGTCGAGTTCTTGCTGTACTCCGCGAGGAAGAAGGCGCCCATGCGCGCGCCGAGGATTTGGTTGTTGGCGATCAGGTTGTTTTGACTGCAATACACGTGCATGGCGTCTCCCTGGGCGCTGATGGTGCAACCCGTAATCTTCGTATTCCTGCACCGCATCAGGTCGATACATCCCTTGCCCGGCCCTGCGCCCTTGGGGGCGTACAGGTCCATGAAGGCATGCCAGAGGTTGGAGACGAGCTGCACGCCGTCGCCGCCCGCGCCCCGGAAGGTGACCGGCTGTTTGCCGTCCGGCTGTTCGCTCACGGTGATGTATTCGGCCGTCGACTCGGCCACGTAATACCTTTTGCCCCGCACGATGTTATCCGGCAGACGGTCGTGGTAGAAACACAGCGTCTGGTTGCGCTCCAGCGGCTCGGCGACGGTATTGTCGAAATACACGCGGTTGCCGCCGTCTTCGATCCGCACGTTTTTGCGTATCAGTTCGTTGAAGAAGTACTTTTGCGCCATCTCCACCTCGGCCGGCGCATACTCTTCGGCAAAGACGAGCAGCTGCCAGAGGTATCCGTAGTCCCACATGAACTTGCCGGTGTTGAGGAAGGTACAGTTCTCTACCGATACGTCGGTGACGAAGTGAATGTCCGCATGATCGTCCGAATCCTCCCCGTGCGGCGAGTAGCCGATGACGTTGACGACGGCTCCGGCCACCCGGTCGGCGCTGATGTCGCGAAACTTCAGCCCTCCTGCCACGCCCCTTTCCGATGCCTGCACGACGAAGATGCGCGTCGTCACGTTCGGTTCCCACGGATTCTCCTCCGCTGCGGGGTCGAAACAGTAGCCCTTGAAAAACCCGCCGAACCAGGTAAAGTCCGTCACGTCCGTCCCCTCGAACAGGACGATCCTCGCCTGGTCGCCCAGTGTCTGTGGCAGGAAGAAACGGGCGCCGTAGGCAAAGACCGTCGTGCGGGAAGGCACCGGCAACGGTTCGCTGCCGCTCAGGAAATAGTCGCCCGGCGGGATCGTCACCACGCCGCCACCGGCGCCGCCGACCTGTTCCAGCAGCTGCCGGAAGGCGGGCGTATCGTCCGTCAAGCCGTCGGCATGTGGATGACAGGCGGACAGATGAAAGGCGCCGTCGGCATGAAACGTACTGCCGGTTCGCGCGCAGCCGGTCAAAAGGAGACCGGCTGCGAATAGAAAGCCTGTGATTCTGTTCATGATCCGTTTATTTTCTTAGTGTAAACTCGGGATTGTTGCTGAAGTCGTCGAACAGAGGCTGGAGGGGTGTAATGTCGTCCTTCCGCTTCCTGACGGCCGTGAGGGCAAAGAGCTTGATCGCGTGATTGTCGGGCAGGATGACGGACGTGGCTCCCGGCGGAATGTCGATCTCGTACTGATAGAGATAGCAGTACTGATAGGTCATGTTCCTGGACGGATAGCCTGCATGGTAGTGCGAGGCGAACCAGGCGATTTCGTCTTTCACCACGAAAGGCTTGTCGACCGAAACGAGGTTCCATCCCTCTCCGAAGCGGCGGTTGTAGTGCTGTCCGACAAAGCCCCTCCAGTTGCCGATGGCGAGCGTGTCCGTCTGCCCTCCCGTGCGGAAGACGCCGGCCGCCCCCCCGTCGGCCGAAGCCAGGAGGTAGAGTTTGTTGTAGTCGCCCGCGGGCAGGGGTATTTCCTGTCCCGTGCAGGCCACGATGTTGTTCTCCTCGTCCGCATGGCTCCCCATGCGGTAGCGGACGCCTTCGTAGACAAACTCGCCGTCGGGCATTTCCTCGGCGGGATAGGTGACGTCGCGGAAGCTCTCGCGGCGGGTCTGATCCATCCGCC
Source organism: Tannerella sp. (assembly GCA_031288935.1). Lineage (GTDB taxonomy): Bacteria > Bacteroidota > Bacteroidia > Bacteroidales > Tannerellaceae > Tannerella. Next base: position 7,835 of record JAITQL010000169.1, on the reverse strand, counting down.
CGTCGGAACGGTTGTTGTCGAACGAGATGGCGTCGTCGTTGCAGGCCAGCGTCACCGGCTGCTGCACTTCGTCCGGCGCCGGCGCCGGTGCGAATTTCACGGCAAAGCTCCTGATGGCGTATGCCGGGATATCGAAGGTGAGGCCGTCGCGCGTAAAGGCGGCCGCGCCGGTACGTTCCTCGCGACCGTCGATTTCATACGCATCCGTCACCGCCAGGGGGAACTTCATTTTCACGCCGGTCTGTTTGCTGCCGCTCAACTCGTTGACGCGGACGATGCAGTAGTCGCTCTGTTCGGCTTTCTTGTACGCCATCAGCCCGATCTGGCGGTTGCCGATCGTCAGCAGCGACACTTGCTTGCCCAGCTTGCCGGCATGACGGGGCGCCTCGAACGGGATCAGCGGTTTGTCCGTGAAAGTGGCCTGGCGCTGGGTTTCAGCCCGGTTCCAGCTGCCCGCATGACTGTATATGGCATACTTTACGTGATGGATGCCAACGTCCTGCGTAGCCTGATGCCCGCCTGTTACGGGCGTAAACATCAGCGTAAGACGTACGGTATGGTCGTCGGGCTTGTCGGACGTATACTTGCAGTCTTCCATGATGGAGACGCCGAACGTGCCCGACCGGTCGGTCAGGTCGAACCAGTTGTGATGGGGCACTTCAAATTTCCGCGGATGATTCGTATTGCGGACAATCGTCCCCACGCCCTGGCTGTAAGTCGCGTTCTCGTTCACGGCCGTCAGCGGGAAGGCCGCCTTCAGGCAAACGCCGCGCGACTGCCAGTCGATGCAGTTGTTGACTTCGATCCGCTTGCCGGCTTCGGAGGCTGCCAGCGAAATGACCTGCGCGATGCGGGAGTTGCGCCCTTCGCGCTTCACCTCGATGGCCACGCGCAACGGCCCGTTTTCCACTATGCGCAACGACGCCCGCTCGTTCAGGAAACCCACGGGCGGTTGCTGGCGGTCTTTCCAGTCCATGTTCCAGGCCGCGTATTCCGAAGGATTTTCGGCCAGAAACTCCAGCCGCGCCGGAGCGCTCAGCAGTTCCTTCTTCAGCTTCCTGTCGTAGATCGACCGGATGTCGCCGTTCTCGGCCAGGGTTACTTTGTAATACTCGTTTTCCAGCGAACGGTCGGTTACGGACAATGCGCCCTTGCGGGAGGCCGCCGCCGTAGCCGGGCGAACGTCATACGCCGCCAGGCCTGCGGAGGGTACGGTTGCCAGGAAAATAAACTTCAGCGTCCGGCCGTCGCGCCCGATGACCTGACTCAATACTTCTTTCCCGTCCGGGGCGTATACCTGTACGCTTTCAGTCGCTTCGTCAAACTCCATCGCTGCCGTCACCACGTCTTCCCGCGGATAAGCCGCCGGGTTGTATACCACCAGACTGCGCCCCTTCGCCTGCGTATTGAGCTGGGAAGAGAGGACGGACAGGCCGTTGGCAAGTACGGACGAGAACTGGTTGGCGGCCACAAACTCGTCGTTCCACGCATACTCGTAGGCCTTCGGTATCGACGTTCCCGGCAGGATGTCGTGCATCTGGCTGCCCAGCACCAGTTCCCACGCATTGGTCAGCTTGTCCGCCGGATAGAAGCTGCCGGTGATGAACGAAGCCGCCGCCGATGCCTGTTCGGCCGCCTGCGCCAGGTTTTCGTTCTTGCGGTTCAACCGTTTCATGTATCCCTGCGAATTGGACGACCCGTTGCTGTGCTCCACCAGCAGCAGATCACCCTCGTAAACGGGCAGCTTGGAGACAATCTCCGGCGTAAGATCCTTGAACATCTGGTCGGAGGAGGTGAGGAGCAGGCGGAATTTGCTGTCCGGCCGGCTGCCCAGCGATTCGGTGGCGTGTTTCACGTCGTTTTTCAGGGGCGCGCCCCCTTCGTCTCCCACGCCGTAGAAACGGTAGTCAATGGCATAGCCGGTCTGTTCCTTGTCGTAATCCAGCCGCCCGCTCCAGTACTCGTCCGTGTCGAAACGCTCCGGGATGTGGCTCACGTAGTGCGACGGCTTGAGAGCGGAGACCAGTTCGCTGCCGTCCGGGCCTTTCCATACGCCGACGTGAAACGGTTCGCCGACGGCGCAGTTGCCCATCAGTTTAATGGTCGAGAAGCCGATCAGCCCCGAATGGCGCCAGACGGTAGGCAGGTTGGCCGGGAAGCCGAAGATGTCGGGGAAGATGGCGTCCTGCCCGGCCACGCCAAACTCTTTCATGAAATACTTGTAACCGTACAGCGTCTGCCGGATGATCGATTCGGGAGACGAGATAATCACCTCGCCTTCGTCAACGGCAGAGCCGGAAATAAACCAGCGGCCTTTCGCAACGTATTCCTTCACCTTTTCGTACAGGTCGGGATAATACTCCTTCATCATCCGGTAGCGGCGCGAGCCGGTGAAATTAAACACATAATCGGGATACTTCTCGAAGAGAACGAAGTTTTCCGTCATGATATTTTCCAGCAATTCGTCGATGGAACGCACGTAGTCCCAGTTCCATTGCGTGTCGAGATGCGAATAACCGATCGCATACAAAAGCCGGTCTTTCGTCAGGTCGTAAGCCGGCATACGGTTCTGTGGCTGCGCATGGAGACTTGCCGGACATGCCAGCGCTCCCAGCAGACAGGAGAGAATGATTGATTGAATCTTTTTCATTTGAATATCAGTTGAATTTAGTATCTATATAAAATGTAAATCAGTATCTGCAACAGGATCGCCGCTCAGTTGTCTTTTTCCTTTGAAGCAACATAAGCGTCTATTATCAACTGTTGAATTTCCGGGCGTTCAAGTTTGGTGCCGTAAGTAGCCAACAGGGACAGTCTTTCCTTACAGAATCGGATGAAATCGGCATCCCCGTCTTCCCTTTTCGTTGCTTCAAAACACTTCGCGGCAATATCGCCGTAGAGTTGGTTTAATACAAACTTGACCTGTGAAATATTCGGATCTTCCGCCATCGTGTTAGCCTCGTATAAATAGCTTGAACTCCCGTCCTGCGTTTTCGACGCATATAATCGTAATGTATCCTCCGTATCCGGTAATTAACCTTGTTACGGAGGATACAAAAACGGGTTTCGTCCCGCGGGCTTACTCTTCCAGAAGATTGACTTCCTTGATGTATCCCGTCTGCGGATTCAGCCGCAGCGTTTTGATCTCGCCGGGCTTGAGCGTACCTCTCCAGGAGAAGTCGGCAGAGGGGAAACGCAGCGTCGGCGAAGCGGCTTTGCCTTGTGTTTCCACCAGCCGCAGGATGAAGTCGTTGTTCGTTTCAGCCTTCTTGACTGAAGCCACAATCACATTCGGCGCATTGTCGACCGACAGGTACGAGTTTGATTTCGGCATTGTCCCACCGTGAATCCCCTGGTAAATAACCACGGGCGGCGCAATAAACTCTTCTGCGATCCGCGGAACGTTGATGTCCTTCCACGAGCCTTTGTGCGGCGTCAGCAACAGGCGGAACGTCTGTATGCCCTGGTCTTGCCAGACCACTTCGGCGCCACCCTTTGTCGCATCGGCCAGCGAACGGGGGCCGTGATGGGCGTACGGCGCCGAACGGGTTACGGTAACGCGCAGGTCGTTCTCCTGAACGCTGTATCCGTATTTGGCGTCGTTGAATACCGTCAGTCCGCAGGTGTCGGCGCCCCGTTGACCGGTCACGTCGATCCAGCGCTGGCCGGGATCTTCCTCGCCATTCGCCTGGCGAACGATGAAGCCGTAGGGCACTTCATAAGTTGCCTCGGGCGATTCCACGTCTACCGGGAAGGAGAATTTAAGCATCTTCAGATGTTCGTGCCAGTTGAGCGACACGCGCGCCTCGATCTTGCGCGAGCCGGCCGTCAGCAGCCAGTCGATCGCCATGTCGGACTTTCCGTACGCGCTTCGTACGCGAATGACGCCACGCAGCGGACCGTTTTCCAGTATGGACAGTTTCGCCTGGCCGAAGGCGCCGATTTCACCCTGCGTCGTATACTTGTAATTACCGGTGGTGTTTTTGGTGAAATCGCGTACTTCGTGACTCCACGTGTCGCTCGGATCGTCGATCACCACGCCCTTGCACCCTGTCGCGCCGCCCTTGAACACTTCCCGGCCGGCTTCCTTGTCGAAAATGCCGATTTCACCGCTGGCCGCGAAGGTGATCCGGTAAAATTCATTCTCCAGACGGTTGTTTTCGGCGCTTACCGTTGATTCGGGCTGGCTGTCGCCCTGCCCGTTGCGTATCTGGCGATAACCCAGGGGAGGAATCGAGGTATGGAACAGGGAGGGCGCTTTTCCGGCGATGGACTGGTATTGCGTATATTCAAAGACACCTTTCACTTCCCACGCATGGGGATTGAAGGCGACGAGATAGTGCGAGGCAGGATCTTCTGCCGGAATCTGCCATTCCAGTTTTTGTACGGCCAGGGCGGTAGCGGTATGCGCGATGTTGAGGGCATAGTTATGTCCTTCGCGGGCATCCTGCGAATGTTCCGCCAGCGAACTGCCGGCCAGGCTGTCGTGGAATTGCAGGAAAAGCACTTGCTTCCATGCTTTCGTAAAGTCTTCCTTCGGATAATGCGCATTCCAGATGAGCGAACCCACAGCCGTTATCTTCTCGGCCGTCACCAAGGCAGCTTCGGAGCGGCGGTTGTTTCTCTTGATTTCGCTTTCGGCCGAATAGCAGCCTACGGCGTGGTGCTGGAGATCGTCCTTCACCACGGGCAGTGTCAGCTGTTTGGCGCGCACGTCGGCAAAATAGCGGTCTACCGTGCTGTAAAAGACCGTCGGCGCGCCCTTGTCCGTTTTCAGGCTCTCGATGGAGGCGATGGTTTTTTTCGTCGGGCCGCCGCCGTGGTCGCCTATGCCGAAAAAGCCCATGAAGTCCGTCATCGGCTGCCGGTCTTTGACCTGCTCCAGGGTAGAGGCAACGCGGTCTTTCATGTCTCCGCCCTCGTTGTAGCTATGCTGGATGCGATAGGTCAGCACTTTTGTGCCGTCCGGGCCTTCCCACCAGAACAAATCGGCGGGGATGGTCTTCTCGTTCGGGTCGGGGCGCATGAACACATAGTTTTCCATTCCTTGCAGATGGATGATTTGCGGCAGTGTGCCCGGATGTCCGAACGAATCGGGATTGAAAGCTACCGTGGCGCGTTTGCCCACGAGTTTTTGCAGCGTGAGCTGACCGTACAGTCCCTGGCGCGCCATCGCTTCGCCGGAGGGGATGTTCATGTCCGGCTCCACCCACCAGCCGCCCACCACGTTCCAGCGGCCTTCGCTGATGCGTTGACGGATTTCGGCCAGCATGGCGGGATCGTTGTCCGCAACCCACTGGTAAAACTGTGCCGAACTGGCGGTAAACACCACGTCCGGCGTTTCCTTCATCCGGTCGAGCGCCGACCGGAAGGTGCTGTGTACAACAGAGACGCCCTCCGTCCAGGGCCACAACCATACCGGGTCGATGTGGCCATGACCGATCATATAAAAGTTATACTTCCTGGCATTTTTCGGCCACGCGCCGGCGGCCGGATTTGCCAATAGACTGTTTAACGGCGTAAGAGCAAGCGCGGCCGTACCGACTGCCGTTCGACCGATAAAATCTCTGCGAGAAATAGATTTCGTTTTCATGACAATGTAATCTTATAATTTATACCCGCCTAACGTGCAAAGAAAAAAAACCCCTAAAAGAAGGGGAATTCAAAGATTCAAAGATTCAAAAATTCGTTTCACGCAGATGCAAGGGATTTTAGCGCAGATGCCGCAGATTTCAACGTAATGCCGTCAATTGTTTTATCCGGTTATGTAAGCATTTATTGATTTTGCAATCGGATAGTCTTTAAAAGTACCGTTAATACAATATTTAAAGATTTCAAAAAAATCCTCCATCCCTTCCGTACTGATTTTCCCGTAACCCATCTTCAGCATAATGAACTTGAAAGATATGCGGACAGATGGCCGGAAGGCTTTTTCAAACCGAATATAGCTTGATTCCGCATAGTTATCCATACTAAAAAACGGTTCTCCCATTCGCCCTTTTGCATATTCAATCCAGTCGTCCGGAGCAGTTGATTGCAAAATCTTCAAAATCTTTGCATATTCCTCCTTGTCATCAGGTTGAATAACAGGATAAAATACCTCCAGAAAAGGAATTAACCCTTCTTTCATAACATCGTCCTTGAGAGTATAAACAATGCGATTATCGGTTATCTCTTCATCATAAAACGTCATATCATAAGATAAAGATTGCTGCATTTCGTTACGCAATTCTTCAACTGTGATATTTCCTCTGTCCATTTCTTCTTTTGAAGCAACGGCATTATACATTAATCCAATAGCTATAAACTGTCCCATAATTACTTTTTTACGGAGCAAAAGTAGGAATAAAAATCGTACGAACGAAACAGTTACCGGGTTTTATCCTGTCTCCCGTCATTGGCACAGAGGAAGCCATCCGGCAAATCAGGCTGTCTGACATTACGCAGAGAGGCTGCCCAATTCCTTGGACAGCCTCTCTCTACGGGTATGCCGTTGCCCGTTTATTAATCACTATTCACTATTTTCCTCGTCCAGCCGCTGCTGCCGCAGACGATCAGCACGCCTTTGGGCAGATGACGGAGCGAGAACGTCGCTTCGCCCGCCGCTTTCTGCGCCTGATATAACAATGCGCCGCCGATGGCATACACGTCGATCCGTTCGACTGACGGCGTATACACGGACAGGATGCCGGCGGCATAGCGTACATCTGCCGTTTCGACCGCCGCATTGCCGACGTCCGGCTGACCGGATTCCTGCGTAACGGTAATCGTCTGCATGATCCCGCCGCCGGTTAGCATGACGGTGGCGCTGCGTGCAACGGCGACCGTATTGGCGGCGGCCGTGACGACGACCGTGCCGTTGCCGGAACCCGATGCCGGAGTAACGGTTATCCACGCGGCGGAACCGATGGCCGTCCAAGTGATACCGGACGTGACGGACACGCCTTGCCAGCCGCCGGCTGCTGCAAACTCAAGCAAAGACGGCGATACCTCCAGCGAGGAAGCGTCGCCGGTTTCCGCTTCCCACTTCGCCCAGTACTCCCTGTTTCCCGTACTTCCCGCAGGGATTGCCGTCACCGGACTGCCTGCAAAGTCCGCACTCTCGTACCAGCCCCGGAAAATGCTTCCGTCTTTCGAGGGCACGGGCAGCGTGATTTCGGCGCTCTCGACGGTGTAGCTGCCGTTCGGCGCCCCCGTTCCGCCATCGGGGTGGCAGATGACGGTGTAAACCGCCAACTCGTAGATCGCGGTCACGGTCACGGCATGTCCCGGCATGACGAGTGTCGTGGATGCTGAATTTGCGTCAGCGAATGTGCCACCGTTGGAGGAAGTCCAATTTTTGAACCGTTTCCCTGTGGCTGGTGGATTTGCTGTAACGTCAATTTCTGTAAATGCAGGATACAAGCCACCTCCCACACCGCCAATCACGGTCAAAGCATAGGTAGGTATTACAATATTCACACTCACAGACGCTGTCCCGCTCTTTGTCGGATCTACTGCGGAGGTCGCCCTCACCGTTAACAAGGTCGCGGTTTCATTTGTAGCTACCGAGAGATAGCCGGCTGATGAAATCGTGGTTGAAGCAGAAGCATTCCCATCTACAGTCCATACTACTTCCTGTCCGGGATTGTTTGTCCCTGTTACCGTGGCAGTAAACTGTTGACCTGCTCCCTGATTGACCGAAGCCGAAGCAGGGGAGAGAGAAACATTGGTTACTGTTGAAGGAGACGTAGTAAACACTACCTCAAAGTAATAATCTTCCACAGGAGAAGAAGAACCACTCCTGGTTCGTAAAAGATACACACCAGAGCCAGAGCTTTCCAATATCTGATATT
>JAITQL010000146.1 GCA_031288935.1 Tannerella sp. | reverse complement strand
CTGCAAAACCATGCAATTATTGCTTTCAGATTTAATTATTATTTGGAAACAGGAGAATAAGATGTGAAACTGCATCCCATAGGGATGCACAGCTCGGTAGAAAGCATCATACACGCCTTTGACCCGGCATTCCGTAGGAATGCAACCTCTTATATTTCAGGTCGCATACCTGACGGCATGCCGGTTGTCGCCATCAATCGTTTTTCTACCGAGCTATGCAGTCCTACGGACTACAAAACCAGGTAATTATTGCTTTCAGGTGTAATTATTATTTGGAAACAGGAGAATTAGATGTGAAACTGCATCCCATAGGGATGCACAGCTCGGTAGAAAGCATCACATACGCCTCTGATTTGGCATTCCGTAGGAATGCAACCTCTTATAATTCAGGTAGCATACCTAACGGCATGCCGGTTGTTGCCATCAATCATTTTTCTACCGAGCTATGCAGTCCTATGGACTGCAAAACCAGGTAATTATTGCTTTCAGATTTAATTATTATTTGGAAACAGGAGAATAAGATGTGAAACTGCATCCCATAGGGATGCACAGCTCGGTAGAAAGCATCACATACGCCTCTGATTTGGCATTCCGTAGGAATGCAACCTCTTATATTTCAGGTAGCATACCTGACGGCATGCCGATTGTCGCTATCAATCGTTTTTCTACCGAGCTATGCAGTCCTACGGACTGCAAAACCAGGTAATTATTGCTTTCAGGTGTAATTATTATTTGGAAACAGGCGAATGAGCGCGCAGATTGGATCGGATATATCCCCTCCCCCGTTTCCTTATATAAATATTCAATCTTTTGCCAAATCATGTGAAACCGCATCCCATAGGGATGCACAGCCCGGTAGAAAGCATCATACACGCCTCTGATTTGGCATTCCGTAGGAATGCAACTTCATACTTTTCAGATAGTATACCTGACAGGTAGAAACCTGCTTTTCATATCTGCACTTCGGACGTTAATAGAGTTTTAATTCCAGTTGCGTGTATTTCTTTTCCGCATCGGTGCGGTTATCGGCGTTGCTTACGCCAAAACCCAGCAGCCGTACCGGTTGCATGGAAAGGTCGACCTGCTTCATCATTTCACGTGCAATTGGCCAGCATTCCTGCAGCTGCGTAAGCTTGGATGTAAAGGTGCGACTGCGCGTGATTACGTGGAAGTCGGCGTACTTTACCTTGATGGTGAGCGTTTTACCGTAGAAGCTCTCTTCCTTCATGCGTTCAAAGACCTCCCGTGCCAGGTTGTACAGTTCGACCGTCAGTTGCACACGGTTCTCCTTGTCCTCCAGGAAAGTGGTCTCCGCGCTGATGGACTTTGTGACCCGGTTCGGTATCACCTTGCGCCCGTCGATGCCGCGGGCGTTGAAGTAGAGGTGATGCCCGGCCTTTCCGAAGAGATTCACCAATTTCGTCTCCGTGCATTCCTTCAGGTCGCGGCCGGTGTAGATGCCATTTTCGTGCATCTTGCGGGCTGTGATTTTCCCCACGCCGAAAAACTGCTCTACCTTCAGTTCTTCGACAAACCGTTCGGCTTCTTCGGGCAAGATGGTAAAGAAGCCGTTCGGCTTGCGGTAGTCGGAGGCGATTTTAGCCAGAAACTTGTTGAACGATACGCCTACGGAAGCCGTCAGCTCCGTCTGTTTCTTGATGCGCTGCTGGATTTCCCGCCCGATCAGCGTGGCAGAGGGATTCTGCTTGCGGTTGACGGTCACGTCCAGAAAGGCCTCGTCGAGCGAGAGCGGTTCCACCAGGTCGGTGTAGTCCAGGAAGATCTCGCGGATTTGGGTGGATACCTCGTGATACGCCTCGAAACGGGGAGGCACGAAGATCAGTCCGGGACACTTGCTCCGGGCGGTCAGCGAAGGCATGGCCGAGTGTACGCCGTACTTTCGCGCCTCGTAACTTGCCGTCGCCACCACGCCGCGCGCCTCGGGATAGCCCACTGCCACAGGCTTTCCGCGCAACGCCGGATCGTCCCGCTGCTCTACCGAGGCATAAAAGGCGTCCATGTCCACGTGTATAATCTTTCGTTCCACGGGTACAAAGCTAATGGAAAGAATTGAAGAATAAAAATAATTCCGCGCTTGCACACTGAAAGTCAGGAGCGGGAGCCTTTCCCGTCCCGCTTTCATCGCGGTTTCTTCGTCATGTGCGCGGATAAAATCCGGTACGGGGATTCTTTTGCAGGTGTGCGCATTAAACTTTGATACCTTGAAGGTTGCATTGTTGAATAAATGCACTATCTTTGTTCGATGAAATTCCCGTCCGGTACAGTGCATGGCTTCCGCCGGGAACGGCTATATATATAATGTATAGGAGAACGAGCAGATGAAAGGGGAAAAGGGGAAGAGGAACAGTCCGCTGTCGCGCAAAAGATTCCTGCATGTATGCGGATCGGTTGCAGCGGGGGCGGCGGTTGCCTGCCTGTCGGCCGTATCGCTTCGACGGTGGGCGCGGGCCGGTCGCGAAGCGGACTGCTTCTGGCAGATCGACCCGGAGAAGTGTACCTTTTGCGGCCGCTGCGAAACGGAGTGCGTGCTCCCCGTCTCGGCCGTCAAGTGCCTTCATGCCAGCCGGGTATGCGGCTACTGCGACCTGTGCGGCGGATACTACCGGACGAATGTGAAGGAGCTGAATACGGCAGCTGAAAACATGCGTTGTCCAACGGGCGCCATCCGCCGCGAATACGTGGAAGACCCCTACTTTGAGTATACCGTCGACGAGAGCCTGTGTAACGGTTGCGGCAAGTGCGCCAAGGGATGCAATTCCTTCGGGAACGGGTCGCTTTATCTCCAGGTCAAGCGCGACCTGTGCAAGGACTGCAACGAGTGCGCGCTCGCTCAGGCGTGCCCGGCAGATGCAATTCAACGGGTTACACACGCTCAAGCGTACAGGTTCAAGGAATTGTGAGTTGAGAATAGAAAATGGAGAATGGATGAAGAGGGTGTATCAACATGCGTCGGCCTGCGCGGGAACGGTCGTACTGTGGCTGTTTGCAGCGGCGGCAGAGGCACAAAACCGCTTTCCGAAGCCGGATTTTGAATCGGGGTATCAGTATCCGGCTACTCACTTTCGGATACCGGACGAGCGGTGGTGGACGGGTGTGGATCTGCTTTTGCTGACGCTGCTAATGAGCCTGGTAGCGTGGGCGGTGCTGCGGAAGCGGACGCGCAGGCCTGTTTTTTGGGTATCGGTTGTTTCGGTTGCCTACTTCGGCTTTTTCCGCAACGGATGCGTATGCAGCATCGGCGCCATACAGAATGTGTCACTGGCATTAGTCGACACGTCCTATGTGCTGCCTCCGGCAATACTGCTGTTTTTTATCCTGCCCGTCATCTTCACACTCCTGTTCGGAAGGGTGTTTTGCGGAGGCGTCTGTCCATTTGGCGCGTTGCAGGATCTGGTTCATATCCGAAGCGGACAACTGCCAAGGGCCTGGGCAACCGTACTGGGTGTCATCCCGTGGATGTATCTGTTTTTCAGCATTCTGTTTGCCGTTACGCACAGCCGCTTCCTCCTTTGCCGCTACGATCCGTTTATCGGCATCTTTCGCCTGGGCGGAGACATCGGCATCCTGACCTTCGGCGTCCTGCTGCTGCTTGCGGCCGTGTTTACGGGACGCCCGTTCTGCCGCTTCCTCTGTCCCTACGGCGCACTGCTGAGCCTCTTTGCGCGCGTGTCCGTCTGGAGGATGCGGATCGTACCCGTCTGCATCAACTGCGACCTGTGCCGCCAGGCTTGTCCGGTAGACGCGATTCGCCCGCCATACGAAAACAGGGTGCGGGAGAGCCGCATGGCAGGCGTGAAGCGCATTTTGACGTATGTCACGGTGCTCCCTCTCCTGTCGCTGACGGGCGCCCTGATCCTGCATCTGATGAGCGAGACGCTCAGTCATGCGCACAAGGATATACGTCTGTACGACTTGGTGATGCGGAACGAACAGCAGCCGCAGACGCCTCCGCTGCCGGAGGTCGAGGCCTTTTACGGACACGGCGGCACGGTCAGCGAGTTGACCGGGCGCACGGAGAAGATACGGAGGGAATTTGATCTTGCATCCACCCTGGCCGGTGCATGCATGGGGCTGGCTGTCGGTCTTACGCTGATTAGCCTGTCGGTGAAGCGCACCCGCAAGACCTACGAGATCGACGACACGGCGTGCGTGAACTGCGGAAAATGCTTCAGCTACTGTCCGCAAAACAGGCGCTTGCCAGATTTGAACACCCGGACGCCGGATACTTGAACACTTGAATGCTTAAACAATGAAGAAGATTATTTTAAGGAACGTTGCCCTCGTGTCGGCCCTATTTACCGTCACCTTCTCGATCATGCTGATCACGAATTACTTTCAGGTAAGAGGCATCAATCCTCTCCAGTCGGAAGTCGTCGAGACGCTCAAGCAGATCAACGATGCAAATGCTGCGAACGGGGAGCTTCAGGAACAGATACGGCAACTGGACTTGCTGGCGAGGCGCGCGTATTTCGTACAGATTGATCGCCTGCTGATCGGGGTATACATTCTAATCGGGATGCTGGCCGTGTTCCTGGTGACATTGCATCTCTATTTTACCGAAGAACGGAACATTCCGGGCAGGCAAGTCCATCCTGTGGATGACTGGGCGGTGAAGACGCTCTCGCGGCGGTACGTGACCCTGGGCGCCTGCGGAATCGTTGTCGCCGCATTGGTGTTCGTCTTCCTGACGTCGCCCTGGCTTCGACAGACAAAAAGCCGGAAGGATTTGGAAAAGACAGCCACGGTCGTTCTACCCCCGAAAGAGGCGGACGAAGAGGAATTTCCGGTCGACGAACTGCCCCTGCCGGCAGCGGAGCGGGAGGCGACCGGCGAGGCGACGGATACGGCCGTCACGGTCGAACCTCCGGTAACCGAACTCCCGGCGACCGCAGATGCGAAGCCGGCGGAAGCATTGATGACCGAGCCGCCTGCGGAAGCGGAACCTCCCAGGGTAACGCACAACAATTTCCGGGGGAACAGCGCCAATGCGTTGTCTGCTGCCAGGAACATTCCCGTCCGGTGGGATCTGGGTACGGGCGAGAACATCGCGTGGAAGAGCGAGATACCGCGGCACGGATACAATTCGCCGGTCATAAACGGAAACAACGTCTTCATCACCGGTGCGGACGAGCAGGCGCGCGAACTGTACTGCTACGACCTGCATACGGGCGAACTGCGCTGGACACTGAGTGCCAGTGAAGTCCCCGGCTCGCCTGCGCAGATGCCCCGAACCACGTCCGACACCGGCCTGGCCGCGTCCACCGTGGCAACCAACGGGAAGCAAGTGTGTGCCGTGTTTGCATCGGGCGACCTGATCTGTGCGGATATGAGTGGCCGGCGCGTGTGGGCGAAGAACCTCGGCGTACCGGACAATCACTACGGTTACGCTTCATCGCTGCTCTCGTACGGCAGCCTCCTCATCATTCAGTACGATAATACCAACTCTCCCAAACTCATCGCATTGGACATGGCGACCGGAACGGAACGATGGAGCAAGACGCGGACGGACAAGATCACCTGGAGTTCGCCGATGATTGCCTACGTCAACAGCCAGCCGCAGCTTGTGTTGATGGGGAATCCGGGCATTACGGCCTACAATCCGGACACCGGCGAAGCGTACTGGCGGGTAGAGGGGCTGAACGGCGAAGTGGCATCCAGTCCGTGCAGTGCGGCAGGACTGGTATTCGGCGCCAGCGAGTATGCGGCGCTGATTGCCGTAGACGCCGCCACGGGCGAACAGCTGTGGCAGGCAAACGACTTCCTGCCCGAAGTGTCCTCTCCCGTAGCGACGAAAGACAACGTCTATCTGGCAACCAGCTACGGCGTCCTCGCCTGCTACGACGCGAAGACGGGCGAACTGAAGCATTCCCACGAACTGAACACGGAGTTCTACTCCTCCCCGGTCATCGCCGAGGGGAAGCTGTACGTCTTCAGCAACAGCGGCGGGATGTACGTCTACTCGGCGAACAGCGACTTCAAGTTGCTGAACTCCTTCGAGACCGGTCAACGGACGTTTGCAACACCGGCCTTCACGGACGGACGGATCATCGTGCGGAGTGAAAATAACCTTTATTGCGTGGCTAAAAAATAACGGTGTATTTTTGCGCGAATAAAACCAAGTAAAAATGATTGAAACAGCCGAATTATTGACGATAAAGGAAGCCGGCGAATGGGCGACAAATCATGTCGGCAGGGACGTTACGCCGGCCAACATCTCCTGTCTCGTCCGGTACGGCAGGGTCAGGAAGATTGGCGAAAACGGTTCGACGCTCATCTCCCGAAACGACTTGAACGATTT
>JAITQL010000258.1 GCA_031288935.1 Tannerella sp. | reverse complement strand
CGGCCTTGAGAGACATCAAGGACTTGATCGAAAAAGGGATTCTGCGGCAAGAAACGCATGGCGGCCGCAGCACAAATTATGAACTGGCGGACTTCTAATCCTGCGACCGTCGCGCCGTTGGGCGCCGTGGATACGGATCAGCCGGGTATATCAGCCGTTTCGTTCAGCGCCTTTATCAACGCTGTATTTTCGGCCTCCGTCCCGACGGTGATCCGCAGGCAGCCGGCGCACAGGGAGATGCCGTTGCGGTTGCGGACTATGATGCCGCGCGCCACCAGCGACCGGTACAGGGCGTTGGCGTCGGGCACCTTTACCAGCAGAAAATTGGCGTCGGAGGGATACACCTTCTCTATCCACGGAATGGCCTCCAGGTGTGCGGCAAGCGCCGTGCGCTGCGACAGCAGGTACGCGACCCATTCCTGTTTGCGCGACTTATGATCCAGCTGTTCGCTGACGAAATTCTGCGTCAGTAAATTGAGGTTGTACGGATATTTCACCTTGTTGAAATAAGCAATGACTTCTTCGGACGCGAACGCCATGCCGCAACGCACGGAAGCCAATCCCCAGGCCTTCGAAAAGGTTTGAAGAACAATCACGTTCGGATAACGGTCCAGGTCTGCAAGCCACGACGCTTCGGATGAAAAGTCAATGTAGGCCTCGTCAATCACTACGATTCCGGCAAAACGCTCCACGATCTGCTTCATTTCGTCGCGATTCAGCAAATTGCCCGTCGGATTGTTGGGCGAACAGAGGAAGACCAGCTTCGTGTGCGCGTCCGTTGCCTCCAGCAGCCGGGCGGCATCCAGCGCGAAGCCGTCATTCAACAGTACGGGGCGATATTCCACGTTGTTGATGTCGGCACATACCTGATACATGCCGTAAGTCGGGTCGATGGCGACGATGTTGTCCTGTTGCGGTTCGCAAAAGATACGGACGGCGAGGTCAATCGGTTCGTCGCTTCCCACGCCCAGCATGATTTGTGACGGGCGGACGCCTTTCCCTTTTGCAATCTTCGCCTTCAGCGCCTCCTGCATCGGATCGGGATAGCGGTTATAGGGTGCGTTCATCGGGTTTTCGTTGGCATCCAGATACACGGATGCTTCGCCCTGAAACTCGTTCCGCGCACAGGAATAGGGTTTCAGGCGGCGGATATTGTCACGGACTAAATTATGCAGATTCATATTTTCTCAATAAAAGGGTTGATTGGGCCGTATTACAGGGTGGCCAGCCTGACGGAGACTGCATTTTTGTGGGCATCCAGCTGTTCGTGCGCCGCCATGATTTCGATGGTGGCGCCTAACTTGCGCAGTCCGTCTCCGGTGATTTCCTGGAAAGTGATTTTCTTGATGAAACTGTCCAGGTTCACCCCGCTGTACATTTTCGCATAGCCTTTCGTCGGCAGGGTATGGTTGGTGCCGGAAGCGTAGTCGCCTGCGCTTTCGGGCGTGTATGCTCCGAGGAATACGCTTCCGGCATTGACGATGCGTTCGGCCTTTGCCGCGCAGTCCGCCGTCTGGATGATCAGGTGTTCCGGCGCATACCGGTTGACGAAAGCCATGATTTCGGCGTCATCCTTCAGGACGATGATCCGGCTGTTCGCCAGTGATTTTTCGATGAACGACCGGCGAGGCAACACGGCCGACTGGCGTTCGATTTCACGGGTCACCTCTTCCGCCAGCCGTTCGGACACGGTCAGCAAAATCGACTGGCTGTCGGCGCCATGTTCCGCCTGCGACAGGAAATCGGAGGCGATAAAAGCCGGATGCGCCGTTTCGTCGGCAATAATCGCCACTTCCGAAGGCCCGGCGGGCATGTCGATCGCTACGTCCGAAAGGCTGACCCATTGTTTGGCCGCCATCACGTACTGGTTGCCCGGGCCGAAGATCTTGTATACCCGCGGGACGGTTTCCGTACCGTACGTCATGGCGGCG
Organism: Tannerella sp.; assembly: GCA_031288935.1. GTDB lineage: Bacteria > Bacteroidota > Bacteroidia > Bacteroidales > Tannerellaceae > Tannerella. The sequence goes on along the minus strand of JAITQL010000258.1, from coordinate 1,581 downwards.
ATGGCCTGAATACCGCCGACCTTGAAGATTTTGCTCACGCCGGCTGTTTGTGCGGCAAACAGGATGGCCGGGTGCACGTTGCCCGCCCTGTCCGGCGGCGTGCAGAGCACGATTTCTCCGCAACCGGCGATACGTGCCGGCACAGCCAGCATCAGGACGGTGGAAAACAGCGGCGCCGTTCCGCCGGGGATGTACAGTCCGACTTTCTCGATGGCAACGGCTTTTTGCCAGCAGGTCACGCCGGGCAGGGTTTCCACTTTCCGCATCACCGGACGCTGCGAGGCATGAAAGGTTTCGATATGCGACTGCGCCGTGCGGATGGCCTGCTTCAAATCCTCCGGCAATGCCTGTTCCGCCTCGCGAATCTCTTCCGGCGTGACTTGCAGACCGTCCACCCGCACCTTGTCAAACTGTTCGCCGAAACGCCGGACAGCCGCGTCGCCTTCGCTGCGCACCGCGGCCAGCACGGTCTTTACCGTATCAAACAACGCCGTCACGTCCAGTTCCGGACGCTGTTGCAACGAAGGCCATTCCGCCGCGGGGGGATACTTTATCACGTTCATCAGCGGATCATTTTTTCGATTGGAATGACAAGTATTCCCTCCGCGCCAAGGGCTTTCAGTTTACCGATGATTTCCCAGAAATGTTTTTCGGTAATCACCGACTGTACCGACACCCATCCTTCATCGGCCAGCGGCGTAATGGTCGGACTTTTCATGCCCGGCAGCAGTTTCGTGATTTCGGACAGGTGATCTTTGGGCGCGTTCAGCAGTACATATTTCTTGCCGGCAGCTTCCTGTACGGCGGCAAAGCGGAACAGCAATTCATCCAGAATCGCCCGCTTTTCACCGGACAGTCCCCTGTTGCCAATCAGCAACGCCTCGCTGCGCATCACGACTTCCACCTCTTTCAGCCGGTTGCTGACCAGCGTACTTCCCGAACTGACGATGTCGAAGATCGCGTCTGCCAGCCCGATGCCCGGTGCAATCTCCACCGACCCGGAGATTTCATGCGTCCCGGCCCGGATGCCTTTTTCCTTCAGGAAGCGTTCCAGAATCGACGGATAGGACGTGGCGATCGTTTTTCCCTCAAACCACTGTACGCCCTGATAATCTTCATCCCTGGGTATCGCCAGCGAGAGGCGGCACTTGCTGAACCCCAGCCGCTTGATCAGTACGGCTGTTTCGCCCTTTTCGACGTATTCGTTTTCGCCCACGATCCCCACATCGGCCACGCCGTTCGCCACGGACTGCGGAATATCGTCGTCCCGCAGAAAAAGCGCTTCGAGCGGAAAGTCTACTGCGGCCAAAAGCAACGAGCGTTTCGCCTTGCTCAATTCAATGCCGGCCTCCTGGAACAGGGCCATCGTGTCGTCATACAAGCGTCCTTTGGACTGTACTGCTATTCTTAGCATATTCATCATTTTTGCATTCTGTTCAAAAAACAAACGGCTCACCGTTTTGCAGCAAGCCATTCCTGTTATTTATCTCGATATGTGTGTTGTTCTACCAAGGCTCGAACTTGGAATTTCAGGACCAGAATCTGACGTGTTACCATTACACCATAGAACAATTCTTTTTT
>JAITQL010000137.1 GCA_031288935.1 Tannerella sp. | reverse complement strand
CCGCGTCTGGTCTGCCGGACATACCCTGTACATCTCTGCCACGCACAACGGCGAAGCCCGTATCTACGGCATAACGGGCGCATTGGTAAAAGCGCTCCCGTACACGGCGGGCGAGACGGCACAGACGACGTTGCCGCAGGGACTGTACATCGTAGTGACGAACGGAAGGACGTACAAGGTAATTGTCCGTTGATGTCTGACCTTGATTTGCTTGATGAATAAATCCTGACAATCCTTTCATCATGTAAATCAAGGTTCAGACAATAAACAGGAGGCACGGGGAAGTATTTCTTCGTGCCTCCGTCGTTTCACGCGGATTCACGCGGATTTCAGCGCGGATTCCGCAGATGAAAACGCATTGAAATCTGCGCTGAAATCCCTTTCATCTGCGTGAAACCGAATCTTTGAATTTTGAATCTTTGAATTTTCTTCGTGCCTCCGTCGTTATCCTGCGGTTCGGACGGGAAAAATGGATATTATACATTATGGAAAGCGCCTTTGGCATACCTTAAAGCATCTGTTTTATCCATGTCCGTAACGTTTTGATTTTTTCCAGCCATTCGCAGATGAAAGGTCGTTGAAATCCGCGACATCTGCGCGAACTTTGAATTTTCGCGCGCGTTTCATCCACGAAGCGCGCGGGAGGAAACGGTGCATGAAGAAACCCGGCGCTCGACGTTGAAGGCCTTTTGAGCGTTTGAACATCGCCTCCGGCGCTTTTTCACGGCGCAAAACCGTCTCCTCAAAACCATATTCCATGATATGCGTTGAAATCTGCGCCGGTCTGCGCGAAACGGGTCTTGAATTTCCCGAAAATGGCTATATTTGTTCCCGAAAAAAATTTACGACAATGAGAAAACGGTTTTTACATGCAGTCTGGATGCTTTGTCTCGCATCCGCGGCATTTGCCCTGGACGGGCAGGTATATGAGACACGGACGGTGAAAAGCGACATCCTGAAAATGGAACGAAGGTATGCGATTTATCTGCCGCCGGGGTATGATGCGAGCGACCAGTCGTATCCGGTACTGTATCTGTTGCACGGTTCGGGCGACAATCATACGGGATGGGTACAGTTCGGACAGGTTCAGCACATCGCCGACAAAGCCGTTGCGGAAGGCAAGGCGGCACATATGATTATTGTCATGCCCGATGCCGATACCGGAAGAAGAGGTTACTTCAACGACATCCGGGGCGACTTTGATTACGAGGATTTCTTTTTCAGGGAACTCGTTCCGCACATCGAAAAGACGTATCGCGTGCGCAGCGACAGGCGTTACCGCGCCGTGGCCGGACTGTCGATGGGCGGTGGCGGAACGCTCTTTTACTCGCTGCACCGGCCGGACATGTTTGCCGCCGCCGCGCCGCTAAGCGCCTCCACAGGCAGCCGGGAAATGGAACAGATGAAGACCCGTCTGGGAGATGCCGCCTCGAATGTAACCGCCGCTCAACTGGAAACGTATTTCAGGCGCCATAACATCGAAGCTCTCCTCAAGGACGCTTCCAAGGAAGAACTGGAGCAGATCGGGCGGATTCGCTGGTATATCAGTTGTGGAGACGACGATTTTCTGTACGAGGGAAACAGCCTGCTGCACGTTCTTTTCCGCAAGCACGACGTCGCGCACGAATACCGCGTAAAGGACGGCGGACACAGCTGGTCGTACTGGCGGATGGAGTTGCCCCTGGTGCTGGAATTTGTTTCCAAATCCTTTACGCAGTACTGACACTTGCCCGGATGTCATTTCAAAAGGTCGCCTTTCCCGACGGAACGGGAAAGGCGACCTTGAAATGCTCCGCCTGCATGGATATTGATCATTTGCCCTGCCTTCCGTATGGAACTTCATTGTTCAACAAACGGCATGGTGTATAAATTGCCATTGTTCAAAGTCTCTGGATTGTTGCATACGAAATTTCGAGCGTTTCTATCAGCACGCTGTTTTTGTCGGCATCAGGCGCACCGACTTCCCACCTGGCGGGGTAAGCTTGCCGGCAAATCCAGGTACACACAGGCGTCCCCTTTTCATTCAGCAATTCTACAGTCAGCGTTTTGAGTTGAACGGATTTTTCGAAATCTTCTTCGAGCGTTTCTTTTATCCATGCAACAAGACTGCTGTCTTTGGGCAGCTTCGCCCCTTTCAATAGCAAATTGTCGTGCCTGGTTTCCTTGGGCAAGCGGTGCTGATAGGTGTTTAGCCCGCCTTCGATGATAGCGTCGTGTTCCCTTGCCTTTAAACCGGAAACTGCCTGAAAGGTTGCTCCTGCCAGGTCTGTGTCCATCTTTACCGTATAGTAAAACTTCAGTGGTGACCATACATTGTCTTGTTTTTCTACTGCCATCTTTTTTGATTTTTAATGTCTTTACTCTCCTTTTCGACCGAAAGGGAAGAATTGTCTTCATCCACACCGGCGCCCGGCCAACTGAACGGCGTTTCCCTTGAACCCGCACAGGCGGTCAAAAGCATACGGAAAGTAAAACAACCATACTTTTTACTCGTTTCATTTGAATCTCTCCATGCACCGCCGTTACAGTTTCCGGATTTTGATATTGCGGAACCAGCAGTTGTATCCGTGATCCTGCAGGCCGATGTAACCTTCCCTGGCCGGGCCTTCCTTGAATCCGGGCCAGTCCTTGAACTTGCTTTTGGCTACAAGCTCGTACCATTCGGGCGTCCAGAGCGTGTATTCCACCACCTTCACGCCGTTTTGCACGTGCGTTGCCAGTCCGTCCTTCACCCGTATCACGATCGTGTTCCATTCGCCGGCCGGCTTGGCGTTCTGCGGCAGTGCGGGCAGCATGTCGTACAGCGAACCGGCCAGGTGATTCGTCAGCTTGTTGTCGCCTGCATTCCAGTTGTCCAGCACCTGTACTTCGGGCGCTGCATAATAGATCGGCTTGTCGGGATATTCCACGATGTAGTAGAAAATGCCGGAATTGCCTTCTTTCTCGATTTTCCATTCGATGGACAACTCAAAGTTGCCGTACTTTTCGGTTGCAAACAAAATGTCGCCCCCCTGTCCGGATCCCGCTTTTTCGCCGCGGGAAACCTTCATGGCTTCTTCCTGTATCGACCAGTTGGCCGCCATTTCGGCGGCATTGCATTTCCGCCATCCGTCGAAATTCTTACCGTTGAACAGCAGCGTCCAACCTTCCTTTTTCTCTTTAGCCGTCAACGTATTGTTTTGAGCTGTCACGCCTGTTGCGCAGACTGCCGCCAAAAGCATTGAAAAAAACACACTCTTCCTCATAAATTCAGTTTTAATTAATTATGTAATACTCTCAAAGAATCAAAAATATGCGGTAAAGGTAGATATATTCCATCTTCTTTTTCTACCTTTGCGCGTTAAAACTTTTCAACTGATGGATATTTCTGTAGTAATACCTTTATATAATGAAGCGGAATCGCTTCCCGAATTGCAGGCGTGGATCGAGAAAGTCATGGAAGCGCATCATTTCAGTTACGAAATCCTGTATGTAAACGACGGCAGTACGGATGGCTCCTGGGAAGTCATTGAAGAGCTGGCCTTGCAGTCTCCGCACGTAAAAGGCATCAAGTTCCGGCGCAATTACGGAAAGTCGCCGGCTTTGCATTGCGGTTTCCAGCGCGCGTCGGGCGATGTGGTGATTACGATGGATGCCGACTTGCAGGACAGCCCGGATGAAATCCCCGAACTGTACCGGCTGATAACGGAAGGCGGATATGACATGATATCCGGATGGAAGAAAAAACGGTATGATCCGCTTTCAAAAACGATCCCGACCAAACTGTTCAATGCCACCGCCCGGAAGTTTTCCGGCGTTTCCCTGCACGACTTCAACTGCGGACTGAAATCCTACCGGAACGAAGTGGTCAAGAGCATTGAAGTCTATAACGACATGCACCGCTACATCCCCTATCTGGCCAAGATCGAGGGCTTCAGCAAAATCGGGGAAAAGGTGGTGCAGCACCAGGCGCGGAAATACGGAAAGACGAAATTCGGACTGAACCGTTTCGTAAACGGCTACCTCGACTTGATTACCCTGTGGTTCACGTCCAAGTTCGGAAAGAAACCGATGCACTTCTTCGGTCTCTGGGGCAGCGTGATGTTCCTGATCGGATTCGTGGCGCTCGTCTACGTGCTCGTCATGAAACTGGTTTCGCTGCTGGCCGGCGATCTGCGCCCGCTGGTGACCAACTCGCCCTATTTCTATATTTCACTCACGGCGATGATTCTGGGAACGCAGCTGTTCCTGTCGGGATTCCTCGGCGAATTGACCTCGCGCAACTCGTCGCAACGCAACAAGTATAAAATCGAGAAAGAGATATGATATGTACAGATGTTGAATGTTTGAATAAATATACGGTATAATGGAACTGATGAATTTGATACGGAAACGATGCTCCATCCGGAGCTATTCCTCCCGCGCGGTGGAAAAGGAAAAAGTGGACGGCCTGCTGGAGGCCGCCCGATTGGCGCCCTCGGCGTGCAACCTGCAACCCTGGCGGTTCATTGTGATCGAATCGCCCGAAGGGAAGGAAAAAATACAGGCGTGTTACGACCGGGACTGGTTCCGGACGGCGCCGCTGTACATCGTGGCATGCAGCGACCACCGTCATTCCTGGAGACGCCCGTCCGACGGGAAAGACCATGCCGACATCGACGTGGCCATTGCCGTGGAACACCTCTGCCTGGCCGCCGCCGAACAGGGACTGGGCACCTGCTGGGTGTGTCATTTCGATGCACTGCAGTGCGCCAGCCTGTTTCACTTGCCCGAAGGCATCGAACCGGTGGCGATTATTCCCGCAGGCTATCCGGCCGTGGAGGACTTGTTCGATCGAACACCCAAGAACCGGAAGCCGGCCGAAGAAGTGGTTGTCCGGGAAAGTTTCTGATGCCGGATCATGTTTCTCATTGATATTCTACTGCTCACCGTCGTGCTGTCGATGGACAGCCTGACCGTGTCCATCGCCGGCGGCGCCGTGATGCGCGACCTCCGGATGCGGTACGTTTTCAAGATTGCGGCAGTGATGGCTGTGTTTCAAGGCGGGCTGGCATGGGTCGGCTACGTCTTCGGAACCTCCTTCGAGCAATACATCCGTTCCTTCGACCACTGGATCGCCTTCGGCCTGCTGGCTTACATGGGAGGGCGGATGATCCATGAAGACCTGACGAAAAAGGACAGTGAGTGCTGTACCTTCAACCTGCTAAACAACAGGACGCTCTTCTCCCTGGCGCTGGCCACAAGCATCGACGCGCTGGCCATAGGCATCTCGCTCGCCCTGCTGGGAAACCCGATCGGATGGCAGGCTCTGATCATCGGCGCCGGCACGTTCCTGGCCTCTTCCGTCGGCGTCTGCGCCGGAAACCGTTTCGGGAAACGGATCAATATCAGACTTTGTCTGGCAGGCGGTCTTATGCTCATCGGCATCGGCGTAAAGATACTGATCGAACATCTCTTCCTTTGAAGATCAACATCCCCTGTCTCTTTACGGCGCATTTCAAGTGAAAAGCGACGGCAAAAATTCATTTCATGCGAACGGCACGGTGAGGCTCACGACGGCCGGCCGGCAATGTCGGGACGGCACTGTGAAGCTCACAAAAGTCTGCCGACGGCGTCGGGAAGGTCTTGTGAAGCTCACAGGGGTCTGCCGACGGTGTCGGGAAGGTGTTGTGAGGCTCACAGAGGTCTGCCGACGGCGTCGGGAAGGTTTTGTGAAGCTCACAGAGGTCTGCCGACGGCGTCGGGAAAGTTTTGTGAGGCTCACAGGGGTTTGCCGGCAACGTCAAAACGAGATTGTGAGGCTCACAGGGGGTTTGCCAATGGCATCGGGCGATTCTTCGCAGGGCGGGAGAAGCGTACGGTCGCCCGCCGGCTTCGGGATAACCCGGCGTGAAGAGGCGCCGGCGCGACGTACAGGCATGAAAAAAGCCACGACGGGCGCATGAAAATTTGAACTTCCGTAATTTCGTATTACTTTTGCGGGTGATAATAAAAAAAATGATTCTCATGAAAATAACAGTCCAACTACTGGTCTTTTGTATCTGCTGCCTTGGATGGCAGGCAGCGTCGGCGCAGGCCGAACAGGTATCCGTCGCCGATTTCGGCTTGAAACCCGACACGCGCGAAAACGCCGTCCCCTATGTCAAGAAGGCGCTCGAAGCCTGCCGTTTCAGTAAACAGGCGGTGATCGTCTTTCCCAAGGGGCGTTACGACTTCTGGCCGCAACACTGTA
>JAITQL010000058.1 GCA_031288935.1 Tannerella sp. | reverse complement strand
CAGTTACCAACCGTTAGCTCAAGGCAAGGGTGTCCACCGCGAGGTGGAATCTGAAGGAAGCCGTCGGCAAAGTCCCGAATCGAGGTACACGAACAACATCAGGCATATCCAACCGGACGGGTTTGCCAAACAAAACGAAGTCCCGCAACTACCCGGAGGCTGGCGTGTAAATGTTGCGGTTACACGGGATGAAGGTTATCAAACTTATGTGGATAACTGAAAATAACAGCACTGACAACTTGGCATCATACGGACTGTTGGAGCACATTCTTTCCCCCGGCAACCCGAATCTCGCCTGCAAGCAAGTAAAGATGAAAGCGCATTAAATCTGCGCTTAAATCCCTTTCATCTGCGTGAAACGAATCTTGAATCTTGAATCTTTCTTCGAGATCAGCAGAAATCATTGATGGCCACTTTGCCGGGCGCCCGGAGAATGCGCTTGTGGTGGCAGACCAGCAGCTGCGCACGGTCGTCGTAGAGGTGCATGCCGTTTCCTTCGCAATAGCGGTACAGCGTGCAATCGGCACACTGTCCCTTTTGTGTCCAGGCGCGGTCGCGAAAGGGTTGAAACCGCTCGTTCCAGATGTCCATAAAGCGGTCGCGGTAGATGTTGCCCTGATGAAAATTCGCCCGGATGCTCGGGCAGCCCGTCACCGATCCGTCCGCCAGTATCGAGGCCGTATGGACACCCGCACGGCAGTGATAAAAGTAATCGCGCACTTCCAGTTCGTAGTCGCCCAGAAACCCTTCGCAGCCATAAGACACGTGAAGCCCTTCGCGCCGGCAGTCCCTGATGAAATCCATCAGCTGCGTGAACTGTCCGTTGTCGAGCTGCAGCTCCGGAAGATCCGCCGCGCGTCCCGCGGGAAAGACGGTGAATATCCGCCAGCTTGTCACCCCCATATCCGTCAGGAAACGGCGGAAGGAGGGCAAGTCGTCGAAGTTTTTCCGGTGGACGCACGTCACGACGTCCCACGCCAGGCCGTCGGTCGCCGTCAGCAGCCTGACCGATTCCAGCGCCTTCCGGAAGCTGTCCGGCCGGCCGCGCAGCCAGTTGTGCGCCTCTTCAAAGCCGTCCAGACTGATGGTAGCCGAATGAAGTCCGGCGGCGAGCAGCCCGTCCAGCCGTTCGCCGAACAGCAGCCCGTTGGAAACGATCCCCCACGGATAGCCGCGCCGGCACAGTTCCCGTCCGCAGGCTTCGATGTCCGTCCGCAGCAGCGCCTCGCCGCCCGTGAAGACAACCATGACCCGGTGAGGATTCACGCAGGGCGTGATCTCGTCGATCACGCGCAGGAAATCCTCCGCCGGCATGTCCGGATGCGTCGCCGAGGCGCGGCAGTCGCTTCCGCAGTGGCGGCATGACGCATTGCACCGCAGCGTACACTCCCAGAAAAGCACGCGCAGCTCATGCAGCTTCACCTCGTTCTTTCGCATCCGGCGAAACACTTCCAGGGCAATGTATTTGCGAAGACCTCCCTTGCGCGCCTTCATTGCTTTTCTTTCAGGACGATGTTGATTTCCCTGTCTACCGTACCGTCATCCCACGTGCCGCTCCCTTTCTCCTTCTTATAATCGCCCGGCAGAATATTCACGCCAACGGTGTCGTTCTGGAAGGAGCCGTTGGCGTCGCCGTCGATGTCGCTTACGTACAGTCGTATGTTATCAGCCGGGAAGGACTGAAGCGACACGGCATACTCTCCCGTGGCACGGCTTAATCCCGGATTGCCTTTCGGCTCATGGTTCGACGCGCCTGCCTCTATCTTGATGTCCGGCACAGGCTCGCCTGCTTCGTTCACAATCTTTCCACGGAAATGATACGTGGCATACGGCGTGCCGTATTCCACTCTATACTCCCTGTCGCACGACGGAAAGCCCAGCGCCGACAGGATACCGGCCAGCGCCCAGTTGGTTCCCCTGATCAGGGGACGATAGTTTATTTTCATCAGCTCTGTTCTTTAATGGATCATTCCCTTTATTCTTCTCCGTACGTTTCTTCCGCCGCCTCGCCGGACGCACCGGCAACCGGAAATGCTTCATCCGACAGAAAGGCCTGCATCAGGGCGGAATAATGCTCCGGCACATCGCCGCGACCGGGCGCACCGCTTTGCTCCGCCGCACACGCCGCCATACATTCCGGGATGCCCGGTTGCATCCTCTTTCCACCGCATATCCAGTCCGCACACTTCATCAATTCCCTGAAAACTCTTCGTAACATGCCATCTCCTTCCCTATTATATTTACAACATCAGGATGCAAAATCGACTCCGTCCGTTGCACGCCGGCGCCCATATTTAATCAACATTAACCCTTTGGACAGGGAAAGGAAGACGGAATAAACGAACTCCGCGCCCGGCTGCGCGTTGATTGCGCGGCCGGACGCGGAGAAAACAGGGGGAAGTGCCGGGGAAATGCGCTTCCCGTTTAATTGCGGACGCCGGTCATGTCAAATTCGAGCAGGCCGCCGTCGCGAATATCCTTGTAGCGGACGGTTTTCCCGCTCACGGGCTGTCCGTTCAGCCGGATGGCCTGTACGTAGCGGTTTGCTGCGGACAGGTTGTTCGCCTTGACCGTAAAGACCTTTCCTCCGGGCAAAGCGAGCGACACTTCCCGGATCTGCGGCGCGCCCAGCACGTATTCGCCCGACACCGGGTCTACCGGATAAAAGCCCATCCCGGAGAAGAGATACCAGGCCGACATCTGTCCGCAGTCGTCATTGCCGCACAGTCCGTCGCGCGTGGGCAGGTAGAACTTGTCGAACACCTCGCGGATGATCTCTGCCGTCTTGTCCGGACGGTCGGCATAGCTGTATATGTAGGCGATGTGGTGGCTCGGTTCGTTGCCGTGAGCATACAGGCCTATCAGGCCGGTGACGTCCGGTACCTCCACAATGCCGGGCAGTTCGTCCGGGTTAATGAAGAACAGCGAATCGAGTTTCGTCACGAAAGCCTCCTTCGACCCGAAGAGGTCGATCAACCCCGGCACGTCGTGTTGAATGTGCCACGTCCACTGCCAGGCGTTTCCTTCGGTATAGTCGCCGCCCTCCGACTCGCTCGTCAGCGCGAAAGACTGGAACGGCGTACGCCAGTGGCCCTTCGAGTCGCGGGCACGCACCAGCATGACGGACGGGTCATAGAGGTTCTTGTAAAAACCGGCGCGGTGCATGAAGAACCGGTAGTCCTCCTCCTTGCCCAGCGCCTGCGCCATCAGCGCCACGCAATAGTCGTCGTAGCCCGATTCCAGTGTGCGCGATACGGATTCCGATGCACTCAGGTCGAACGGGAAATAACCGTACTTGTCATAATTCCCCCAGTCCGCTTTCGTATGCTCCGACGTCTGGGCGTGCCGGACGGCATCGTACGCCCTCTGCGGATCGAACGACGTGTCCCCTTTCAGGAAGGCATCTACAATCACCGGGATGGCATGGTTGCCGATCATACACCACGTCTCGCACAGACCGTATTCGTTCGTTGGCAGAAGACCCGTCTGCCGGTGGCGCTCCAGCATGGACTTGACAAATTGACTGTTCTGCTCCGGAAACATCAGGCTCAGGAACGGATGCAACGCCCGATACGTGTCCCACAGCGAGAAATTGGTATACATGTCGCCCTTCGTGCTCTGGTGAAGCTCCTTGTCCCAGCCGTAATACATTCCGTCAACATCCGTCACCAGGTTGGGCATCAGCAGCGCGTGATACATGGACGTGTAGAAGGCGGTCTTTTGAACTTCGTCCACAGGGTCGATCCGAATGTGCGACAGGTATTCCTCCCACGTATCGTTTGCCTGTTTGCGCACCCCGTCGAAGTCCCACGAGGGGAGTTCCGCGGCCAGGTTCTTCAGTGCACCTCCCACGCCCGTAGTCGAGAGCGCCACCTTGAGCTGTATCTCTTCGCCGTCGGAGGTGGCAAAGGCGACGTGCATCTTGACGGCGGTTCCCTCCACGTAGCGGTCTTCGGAAACGACGCTGTCGCGCCAGACCGTCGTCCGTCCGAACGGTTTCGAGAAGCGAGCGGCAAAGTAATACCCGTGATTGCGTGTAAAACCGTTCGACTTGCGCATCCCCACGACCGTCGTATCATCGACCACCCGAATGAAACTGCTGTACGTTTGGTCGCCGATTCCGTGTTCCATGTCGAAAAGAATACCGGCCTGCGGGCTTGCAGGGAAACGGTAGCGGTGGAAACCCGCGCGCGGGCTGAGCGTCATCTCCGCCGTAATGCCGTAATCGTCCAGCACGGTTTTGTAGTAACCCGCCCGTGCCACTTCGTTCGACTGCTGGAAGCGTGACCGGTAACCGCTGTCCGGGTCTTCGTTCGTTCCCGCCCCGAAGCGGATCGCCCCCGTCACCGGCATCACCAGAATGTCACCCATTTCCGAAGCGCCCGTACCGCTGAGGTGCGTATGCGAGAACCCCGTCACCGACCGGTCGGCATCGTAATACCCCGAACAGTGTTCCCATCCCTCCGTGCCCGTATCCGGGCCGACCTGCACCATCGAGAACGGCAGCGAAGCCGAAGGGTGCGTATGCCCGACATAAGCCGTTCCGATGAACGGATCCGCGTACTGCGTCAGCGATGCCTGCGCATCCTCTTTCTCTCCCGTACCGGAAGCACATGCCGCCAGCGTGGCGGCCAGTAAAATACAAAAAGACTTTTTCATCTGTAATGTTCCTGTTATAATTGTTCAACAATTCTGTAAGTTTGACAGGCCATGCTGTCCGTCATGCAGCCTCATTTTGTGCAAAACGCCTTCATGAAACGATTCCTGCGCCTGCAAAAATACAATTAATTTACGAACCGCGCACGCATACATGCATAATGAAAAAAAACGCTCGCTGCCCCGATCCCCTTCAAACGCCTTGTTTTCAACCCCGCATCCCCCGTGCACGCCGTTCCGCACGCCGCGGCGAACACCTTATTTTGCCTTCCGCATAAAAAAAGCGGATGATCCCTGTTCAACGGTTCACAATATGAAGGCGGAACGGTGACGGCAACAAGCCTGACGGTTCCTTTTGAACAGCAGGCGCAGGCTGCTGAAAGCGTTTGAGTGAAGGGACAGCTACGCCAACCCATACTAAACCTGCGCAACTCACACTGCCACACATCTCCTGCATACTGCAGGAAGTCTCCCGCAGCCTGCGGCATATTTTCGCCATGTCGAGGTTAAACGCAAGTCTCCTGACTTGCAGGATATGCAAGGCGCACCTGAACACGAATTATTCGACAAACAAACAATAAGGAGGAAACAACCCGGAGGGAATATGAAAACGAAGGGAATGAATCCTGCAATCGCTCGTTGACAGATTGCGCTACACGATTTTGTGAATGGAATTTGTGCGGTTTGGACGGATGACATATCTTTGCCGGCAGATAAACAAATGATAAAGACATGAAGACGATTGAAAAGCAGTTTGACGCCGTAAAATTCATGCGGCAACAACGGGACAGATTAAGCAGTATGTGATCGAAGATGACAAAAGAAGAAATCATTGAATATTTTCGTAAAAAAGCAGCTGATACAACAGTAAAACCTTACTGTTAGCAAGCGTTCATATTCAATTTGCCGCAAAGCGTGTAAACCGGCAGCAACGGTTTGCACGCTTTTTTTGTGCAGCAAAATGTATGAATACAAACACGGGGCGGGGTTTGCCATACGGCAACAGGTATCCTGAAAAGACTGCCGTGCCCCGTCCTTGCGAACGCAGTGAAGCAATCCGGAGGAATGGAGAATGGAGAATGACGGGGCGCGGCATTTCATCATTCTTCATTCTTCATTATTAATTATTAATTCTTCATTCCCCGGCCTGCTTCGTGCCTCGCAGGGACGGCGGTGTTTTTTGCAGGGACGGTATTGCCGGTGGAGACGTGCCTCCCCGTTCGACATGGCGACGCTTTGCCGAACGGTGGCGGAAGGTTGCGAAAGTGGCACGGAGACCTCGGCGGAGGTTTCGCAGGGTTGCGAAAGCATGACCGGGGGGTCGGCGGGGGTTTCGCAGGGTTGCGAAAGCATGACCGGGGGGTCGGCGGGGGTTTCGCAACCTTCCACCAGTCCCGTCCGACCTCTCCCCCGACCCCTCTCCACAAGAGAGGGGAGCGAGGGATTCCGGCACGAAGGGCAACGCCCTTTAAGCAATAGCACAGGGCAACGCCCCGGGTATGGCGGTGCGACAATCCCCAAGCCCTGAAAGGGCGCGCGCAGATACATATCCGGGCGTGCGCCCGTTCAGGGCTTCGCGGCAATCGCCGACGGGATCACAGGGCGTTGCCCCGTGCTACTGCTTAAAGGGCGTTGCCCTTCCGTTGTTTGCAGGGACAGGCGGTTGTCCGGGCATTCGCCGCGC
>JAITQL010000043.1 GCA_031288935.1 Tannerella sp. | reverse complement strand
AGTTCCGCAACCGTCTGCAAGGTCTGTACCTCCGCGCCGCCACGCTGCACCGGGCCACGGAGGCGTACCGCACCCCGCTCGTCGACCTGAACCCCTCCGCGCTGTTGCAGAAGTCGCTTGCCGCCGGTGAAATCTCCCTGCTCGACTACCTGACGGAACTCGGCTACTACTACGACACCCTCCGTCAGGCGCTGGAGACGGAACGCGACTTCCGGAAAGCCTTTGCCGAACTCTCCGCCACGGGACTGTAAGACGCTTCGGATTCAAGGATTCAAAGATTCAAGGATTCAAAAATTCCGTATTTCACGCGGATGCGATGGATGAAGGCGCAGATTCCGCAGATCGCAGGCCGTTGCAATCTGCGGAATCTGCGGGAAACGAATCTTTGAATTTTTGAATCCTTGAATCTTTGAATTTCCCTCCCCGTCTTCACGCACCGCACATCCAGCGCCGTACGCCGGTTCCGCCGCCTCTCTGCCACGCCCCGGCGCGACGCGGCGACAGGTATTTTGCGGGCAATGACCGTCTTCGACAACGCACCGGAAGGTTTCCACTTCGAAAGGGAAACCTTCCACTTCGAAGAGGAAGCCAGGCACTTCGAAAGGGAAACCTTCCACTTCGAAGTGGAAGCCGTCCACTTCGAAAGGGAAGCCGTCCACTTCGAAGTGGAAGCCGGGCACTTCGAAGGGGAAGCCATCCTCTTCGAAGTGGAGACCGTCCTCTTCGAAGAGGAAACCGGGCACTTCGAAAGGGAAGCCGTCCACTTCGAAGTGGAGACCGTCCTCTTCGAAGAGGAAACCGTCCCTTTCGAAGTGGAAACCAGTCCTTTTGAAGGGGAAGCCGGCCTTTTGGGGAACGTGACCCGGTCAGCCACACGCTGCGCATCGAAGGTGAATACTCCGACGCCGTCACCGGCAAGCGCGGCCATTGTCCAAACAACCGCCCGTCCCTGCAAACATTGGAAGGGCAACGCCCCGGCAAGCAATAGCACGGGGCAACGCCCTGTGACCCCGTTGCCGACCGCCACCCAAGCCCTGAAAGGGTGCAAGCCCGGTTTCATAGCGGCTTCCGTCTTGAACACGCTTTTCAGGGTATCTGCGCCTGCTCTTCCGTCGTGCCCTTCCGGTCGTAACAGGCCGTTGCACGCAGCCACTCGTTGACCGGCAAAAGATGGCCGTAACGCCCGTTTTTCCGCATCTCGTCCTCCACCATCCCCGACAGCAGACACCAGCGGGCATGAAGCGGATCGCTTGCCGGAAAAAGGAGCGCGGCATCTTCGAGCAGCGTGCGTGCCGAGTCCGGACAGATCGTGATTTGCCGTTCCGCCTCGTCCTCCATCCGCCGCACCTCATAATCCGTGCACGCCGTGCACATCCCCAGCGCCAGCCACAGGAGAAACACCCCCGTCCGGCCGTACCCTTTCATGCCGTCAAATACCGGTACATCCACTTTATTCATTTGCCTTGCAGGTATTTTTATCAAACGTGATATGCAGCACTGCCAGTTCGGAACGGGTGCCAACGCGGTAGGGCGGCCCGGCGCAGCCAATGCCGGAGGAGACGTAGAACTGCGTGTCGCCCTTCCGGTAATAGCCATAGGAACACTCGTACACAAATTTCAGGAGCAACGAATTGGGCCATAGCTGGCCGTTGTGCGTATGCCCGTGCAGCGCTATGTCCGCCCGGTTCATCAGGGTTTCGTTGATGCTGATTGGCTGGTGATCCAGGACGATGACCGGTTTCGAATGATCCAGTCCCTTCATCAGCGTATGCAGCGCCGCGCGCCCGGGGTTGAGGGCGTCGTCCCGGCCCACGATGTAAAAGGAGGAGTCGGGCATGGCCACCGAATCAACCAGCAGAATGCCCCCCGTCTTTTGTATCCACCGGAGTTTGGCATGTCTGTTCGCACGGTATTCGTGATTGCCGAGGACGAGGTAGACGCCCAGGGGGGCGCTCAACTGCCGGAGATCGTCTTCGATATGCGCCTGTTCGGCAACGATGGATTCATAGTCAATCAGGTCTCCGCCGACGAGAATCACGTCGGGATGCTGGGCGTTGCAGAGCGATACGTAGCGCTGCGCCTGCCTTTTCCCGACGGTTTCGCCGAAGTGGGTGTCGCACATCAGGACGACCGTCAGGCTGTCCCTGCCCTCCACCGTTTTGGGGACATGAAGGAAGAGATGCCTTGCAACCGGACAGGCGACGTTGTGATAGGCGCTGATCATCAAACCGGTCACGCCGGCAATGAACAGGAAGAAGAGGGTTAGCTTGATTTCCCGCCAGTGTTTCCCGACTGTTTGCGGATACCATTTCCATCGCCGTTGGGTCAGCCCGACGATCTCCAGCGGGAGCATCCCCATCGTCACATAAATGGAGGCGATATACCAGGTGTTGCAAACCAGAAGGATGGTTTCAAGCAGGCTTTCCGGCAGGGAGCCGTGGAAGAAATAGCCGGTGAAGTACAGCATCCACTCCAGCAGAAAGCAGCCCGCGTACGTCACGCGCCACGCTTTCGTGCGGGGAAGCGCCTGCCGTCCGCGCCATAAAATATATCCGCCGAATAGAATCTGTCCGAAAACAGCTTGCAGAAAAACTCTCATGGGCGCTGGAAGGTAAGGTCGAAAACGACCATTTCGCTCCGGCTGCCAATCCGGAAGGGCGGCCCCCAGAGCGCCAGGCCGGAGGAGACATAGATCGCGGCGCCGCCCCGCTTCTCGAATCCGTAACTGCGTTCGAAAAGGCGGCTTGTCACCAGGTTCATCGGCCATACCTGCCCGTCGTGCGTATGTCCGCAAAACAAAAGGTCGACGCCGGCATCCGCCGCGGGGGTCAGTTCGGCCGGCTGATGATCCAGTACGATCACGGGAAACGCGGTGTCGACCTGTTCAAGCAGCTGCGGCAGCGTTTGCCGGAGCGGATTGCTGCGGTCGTCCCGTCCAACCAGCCGGATGCCGTTGGGCAGCGTCGCCGCCGAATCCCGCAAAAGACATATCCGCGTCTGCCGCAGATACTGCTCGCACTGAGAAATGCCGCTGATGTATTCGTGATTTCCGGGCGCCATGTAAATGCCGTATTTGGCCTGAAGCTGCGCCAGCGCCTTTTCCATCTGCCGTTCCCGTACCGGGACGATGCTGTTGTCGATCAGGTCGCCGCCGACAAGAATCACATCCGGCTGCTGCGCATTGATCATCCGGATGTATTTTTGCAGCATGGCGTCGCTTGTCCCCATTCCCAGGTGAACATCGCTCACGGCTACGATCCTGAACGTGTCGACGGCGGCCGGCTTGTTCACCGCCAGACGGATCACTTGTACGGAAGGATGCTGAAAGCGATAAAACCCGTATGACAGCAGACAGGCTGTCAACACGAGCGCGCCGGCGAATCCGTACTGAAACGGATGGTTGAAGAGGCGGAACAGATCGAAACAGAACAGAAACAGTACCATGTACAGCGTGAAAACCAGCCAGCCGGAACTGTATTCGAAAAAGAAATGCGCCCAGGGCGTGGCAGACAGTTTGGAATTGCGCAGCACAAAGGTCAAAAACACGGACAATGCGCTGCCCCACACAAGCACGCCGAAGACCCATCTGGCAGGGAGCGGGAAATGCTGCATTGCCTGCAATCCGCGCAGGCAAATGTAATAATTGCCGCCCAGATAGGCGCCTAACATCAGGATGATAAAAACAGCCATGAACAGGATCTGCCGTCCCGGATCAGGATATACGGTTCCGGAAGATCTTCCGGAACGCATATCCCGCATCCGTTATTTTTTAGGATAACCTACCGGATTATTCATGATTGGAAGCTGCGTATCGCTCAGTTTTAAAACCTTCCGCAGTTCGGCCTGATCCATCGACGCGCGCGGAACGGTAGAAAGTCCGACCGCTGCGCAGAAAAGATTGATGTTTTGCGAAACAATCCCGGCGTCCACCGCCCCCATTAGCTTGGTGTGCCCGGCATTCGGATCGCCCAGCTTGTCCAGATTGATCACCATCACAAGACTTGCCGGCGCCGTCTTGACATAATCCTGCTGTCCGGCCACGGCCGCCCGGTGGTCTCCTCCGGCAACCGGTTTCAGAGAATGAGACGGCGCATCATACAAATAGGCGCCGTCCGCACGAACGACGTAGACATCAATTTCCTGCCGGTTCATGGCCGAGGGCGCGGTACGTTTGCCATCCTTCCGGTTGACGCCGTTTGCCGCCCAAAGCAAATCGGACAAATCCTGCAAGTCAAGTTCCTGCCGGCTGAACTCGCGGTCGGAATGGCGGTCTGAAAAAGTTTGCA
The DNA here is from genome assembly GCA_031288935.1 of Tannerella sp. GTDB lineage: Bacteria > Bacteroidota > Bacteroidia > Bacteroidales > Tannerellaceae > Tannerella. Next base: position 6,516 of record JAITQL010000043.1, on the reverse strand, counting down.
TCATCGCCGAGCCGCGCTTTTTGTCAGGCGCATTCAGCTTGATGGCCTGCAACGTCTGTGCCTGCATACTAACCGCTGAAAAACAAAATACGAATGCAATAAAAAATCTCTTCTTGTTCATATACAAATTCTTTTTACTTTGTTATTTGAGTGTGCAAACGTAGTAAAAGTTTTGAACAAACGCGGTCATTTTTCTTTTTTTACCGCCTGTTCCACATTTCTTGAGTTCAAAGATTCAACCCGTGCAGTCACGTGTCTTGATACTTCCGAAAAATCCATTACCTTTGCCCGGCAAATTAATGATGAAAAAGAAATTACCCATACTGGAAAAAGTGACCGTCAGCGGAATCGCCGCCGAAGGAAAAGCCATCGTCAGACACGGCGATCAAGTGATTTTCGTTCCCTTTGCAGCGCCGGGCGACGTGGTGGACATTCAATTGACAAGAAAGAAAAATTCCTATGCCGAAGGGAAGGCCGTCTGTTTTCACAGCTACGCCGCGCAACGGGCGATTCCCTTTTGCGAACACTACGGCGTCTGCGGCGGTTGCCAGTGGCAAATCCTGCCCTACGGGGAACAGCTCCGCTACAAGCAGCAGCAGGTTGTCGACCAGCTCGCCCGCATCGGCAAAGTCGATCTGCCGGAAATCTCCCCGATCCTGGGTTCCGAAAAGACACAATACTACCGGAACAAACTGGAATTTACCTTTTCCGACAAACGGTGGCTGACTGCGGAAGAAATCCGCTCCGGCCAGTCCGTGGACGAACGCAACGCGCTGGGGTTTCATATTCCGGGAATGTTCGACAAGGTGCTGGACATCCGCTCCTGCCGGTTGCAGGACGACATCTCGAACCGGATACGGAACGGGATCCGCGACTTTGCGCTGGCTCGCGGATACACGTTTTTCAACCTGCGCAACCGCGGCGGCCTGCTGCGCAATCTGATCATCCGGACGGCCACCACCGGCGAGGTCATGCTGATCGTCGTGTTTTACGAAGACGACGGGGACAAACGCAACGACTTGCTGAATCACGTGGCCGGCTGTTTCCCCGAAATCACCTCCCTCCTCTACATCCTCAACCCGAAGGCGAACGACACGATTACCGACCGGGAAGTACACCTGTTCAGGGGAAAAGATTTCATCCTGGAACAGATGGAAGACCTGCGATTCAAAATCGGGCCGAAATCGTTTTTCCAGACGAACAGCGAGCAGGCCTGCCGCCTGTATGCCGCGGTTCGCGACTTTGCCGGACTGACCGGGACGGAACAGGTCTACGACCTGTACACCGGCACGGGCACCATCGCCAACTTTATCGCCCGCAACGCCCGGCAAGTCATCGGTATCGAATACGTTCCCGAAGCGATCGAAGACGCCAACGTCAATGCCGCCCTGAACGGGATCACGAACGTGCGATTCTTTGCCGGCGACATGAAGGACGTGATGACGGCCGGTTTCATCGACACGCATGGCCGGCCGGACGTTATAATCACCGACCCTCCCCGCGCCGGCATGCACGGCGCCGTGGTGGAAGCCATCCGCTTCGCCGCGCCCCGGCGCATCGTATACGTGAGTTGCAACCCGGCTACCCAGGCGCGGGACTTGAATCTGCTGGATGCCGACTACCGCGTTGCCGGGGTGCAACCCGTCGACATGTTTCCCCATACCCATCATGTGGAAAATGTAGTGTTGCTGGAAAGAAGATAAATCCAATCAAAAAGTGGAAGCGCAAGTAGAATGGGGGAAAAACAAAATCGGGGTCTGCTTTTAAGCAGACCCCGAAAAAGTTTCACCGTTCTAACCGGACAGCGCCCGCAAAGGAAGCTCTCCAACGAAAAAAACCGCCTCACCCGGCAGTTATTTTGGGATCGTCACTCTGCCACCGCACGAACGATGTTTCTGACATTGAAATAAGCCGCGTAAAAGTTCGGGTGCGACGTTTTGAACAGACGCATCAGTTTGTCCATACGGTCGTTCAGCAGCGTATCGCTGTCGGCCAGGAGATATTCAAGCGTGACTGCCTGCCTTTTCGATGTAACCGCATCAGCGTCCAGTGCGGCAAGCAGGTTTTCGTAGCGGCTGATGACTGTTTCCAGCTCATAGATGGCGTTCGCCGTAATCCCGTAATTGATTATGGTTTCGACGTGAGCCAGCGCTTCGGCATGGATGCGCCGGGCAATAAACACCTGCTCGCAGTGAGGCATGCGGTACAGCTGGCTTTTTGTCAGGGACACTTTCGACAGCAGCGCCGTATTGTCCGTATCCACCGCCAGCAGCGACAGTATGCTTGCCGTCACGATCAACCGGTTGACAAGCGCCGTCTCGGATTCGTTCCTCTTGACCGTACTCTCCAGCAGGTTCATTATCGGTTGCGACTCCGCTCCCATTTTTATCGCGTTCGCTACATTTTTCAAGTCCTGTGCCGTCTTTACAAATACCGGAATCGTCGCATACAGCGATTCGTTTTCATCCAGTGTACGTATTACTTTCTGAAGCATCTGCTGCTTCGCGAGTTGTTTCTCCGTCATGATTCCTTACTTTTTAAATAATTACTCTTTTAACCCTGCAAATTTAGTCGATATATGATAAAAACCTCATCGAAATACGTGAAATGATGTTATTTTGTTTTTTAACGGCAGCAAACAGCAAAGGATCAAGCTTTCCAGACCGCAAGGTAACAACGGGATAGCGGCCAAAAACGGCAACGGAAAAAACAAGATTTCGACTAATTTAAAAACAATAGAAACCATTGTTATCTAAAAAATAAATCCGACTTTTGCACACTGTTATTCAAAGAGAGTTAGACTGCAAATAGGATGAATATACGGAAATATGCTGCACATGCCTTATTATTCATATTGACATGGTTCGCCGGTTGCTTCGCAAGCGTACAGGCACAACGCACCGTTCAGGCGGAAGGTTACATCATCGACTCGTTGACGAACGAAGCCATTCCCGGCGTGGCGGTCTACCTGAAGGGCACCTCGCTGGGAACCGCCACGGGCGAGGACGGTTACTTTTCTTTCAAGGTACAGTCGGACAGTGTCCTTCTCGTAGCCTCGGTCATCGGATACGAAGACGGCCTGCAAACCCTGCAGGCCTCCGTTGCAAACCGGCTGGTCATACGCTTGAACCCCCTCGTCTACCAGCTGGACGACGTCATCATCAAACCCCGCAAGGAACGGTATTCCCGCAAGGACAACCCCGCCGTCGAGTTCATCGAACAGGCCATCGCCCTGCGCAACCGCAACAGCCCCCGCAACCGCGACTATTACAGCTTTGAAACCTACGAACAGAAGCTGCTGGCAAAAAACGACTTCGACGAGGAAAAGGCGCGCAGGAACTGGGTATACAAACAGGTCGACTTCATTTTCGACTACATCGACACCTCGGCCATCTCCGGCAAAACGATCCTGCCCCTCTTCAACGAGGAAATCATCGCCAGCACCTACTACCGCAAGTCGCCGCACGCCGAAAAGCAGGTCGTGCACGGACACAAGCGCGACGGCCTCATCGACATCCTGCCCGAAGACGGCATGACACAGCTCGTCGAGGAAATATTCAAGGAAGTCGACCTCTTTCAGGACAACATCCCCCTCTTCCTCAACCGCTTCGTCAGTCCCCTCTCCTCCATCGGCCCCTACTTCTACAAGTACTACCTGCTGGACACCGTAACCGTCGGCGGCGAAGCGTGCCTCGTCATGGGCTTCGTACACTTCAACTCCGAATCCTTCGCCTTCACCGGACACCTCTTCATCACGCTCGACTCCACCTTCTTCGTCCGCAAAGCCGTCCTGAACGTGCCCAAAGACATCAACCTCAACTTCGTCGGACACATGACCGTCGAGCAGCACTTTGACCGTACCCCGGATCAAACCCGCCTGATGACCAAAAACGACGTCACCGTCGAATTTCAACTCGCCGACCGCGACAAGGGCTTCTACGCACGCCGCATCTGCCTCTGCCGCAACCACTCCTTCGAGCCGCCCGACGCAGAACTCTTTCGCGAAAACGCCCCCGTCGTGGAAAGCGAGGAAGCACGCCGGCAGCCCGAAATCTTCTGGCGCGAAAGGCGATTCAGGGACGAAGGCATCCGGGAAACATCCGTCGAACAGATGATGGCACGCCTGCGCAGCGTACCCGCCTTCTACTGGCTCGAAGCCACGGCCGGCGCCCTCATCAACGGATATGTACAGACCGCAAGGGAAAACAGCAAGTTCGAGTTCGGGCCGGCCAACACCTTCATCAGCGGCAACGCACTCGAAGGCATGCGCCTGCGCGCCGGCGGAACAACCACCCGCAACCTCAGCCGGCACCTCTTTGCCGACGGATACCTGGCATACGGCCTCGCAGACCGCAAGTTCAAGTACGACGCGCTCCTCGAATACTCCTTCAACCGCAAAAAATCCTTCCGCAAGGAATACCCCTTCCACTACCTCCGCGCCGAGTACCGGTACGACATCAACCAGATCGGACAGCACTACCTCTACACCAACGCCGACAACCTCTTCATGATGCTCAAGCGCCGCAACAACAACCTGATCACCTACATGCGCACCGCCGAACTCGGCTACTACCGCGAACACTACAACGGATGGGGATACGGCCTCACCGCCCGCCACCTGACCGAGTGGGCTACGCCCGACGTACCCTTCAGCCGCATCCTCCCCGGCGGCGCCGTCACACCCCTCTCCCGCTACGCCTCCGCACAGCTGGAAGGAAAACTGCGCTGGGCGCCGAACGAAAAATTCTACCAGTCGCGCAACTACCGCTACCCCATCACCCTCGACGCACCCGTCATCACCCTCAGCCACGTCGCCGCGCGCAAGGGATTCCTCGGCTCCGACCACACCTACAACCGTACCGACCTCGGCGTCCGCAAGCGATTCTGGTTCTCTCCCTTCGGATACCTCGACCTCTACGCCCAGGCCGGAAAAGTATGGAACAAAGTCCCCTACCCTCTCCTCCTCATCCCCAACGCCAACCTCTCCTACAGCATCGAAGCCGAATCGTACACCCTCATGGATCCCATGGAATTTATCAACGACCAGTACCTCTCCTGGGAAACCACTTATTTCATGAACGGCGCCCTCTTCAACCGCCTCCCCCTGATCAAATACCTCAAGCTGCGCGAAGTATTCGCCTTCCGCGGCTGGTACGGCAGCCTGAGCGACCGCAACAACCCCGCCCTCGACCCCGACGGCCTCTACCTCTTCCCCCCGAACACCTTCCTCATGAACCGCGGCCCCTACATGGAAGCCAGCGCCGGCATCGAAAACCTCTTCAAGCTCCTGCGAGTGGACTACGTCTGGCGGCTCTCCTACAAAGACCACCCCCGCACCCCCGCCAGAGGCCTGCGCATAAAGATGGTCTTCTCCTTCTGACAAAGATCGAACGGGGCAACCCGTCGAGGATAAAGAAAAACGCCAACAGACGATATTTTTTTTTGAGCAGGGAAATTATATTGTACCTTTGCCGGATAAAATTTCAAATATGAAAACCTTTTCTCTTCATATTCGCAGTGCAGTAAAGGCAGCAGTTCCGGTGGCGCTGATTGCCGTTGCATCAATCGTCTCCTCCTGCGGCGGAGGCGATGACCCGTTGCCGCCCGAACCGCCCGAACCGCCCAAGCCGCCGGTTGAAAAAACCGATACTTTCAGGATTGCGGTCAATGCGCCGTCCGACATATCCATGACTGCAATCCGCCATCAATCCGAAACGGAAAAAAAGTTCATCGACATTTCGGCGCTGAAAAACATCCGTTCCACAGCGCATGACATAGAAATGTTCGGAGAGCTGCTGGACTTTATAAACGCTGCCGGGACGGGTAAAATCCGGATGGCCTGGAACGGGAAGTTCGTGTATGCCGCAACGGACAACATTGTTCTGACAAATGCCCGGGCGAAAATCCTTGCACGGCTGCCCTTTGGAATTGACGCGGCGGGCGGCGGATACAGATTCGTTATCAATACCGCCGACGAAAACCTGTTCAACTCCGCCCAGCTTGCGTTCCTGCGATTTGCGAATGCCAGTCTGATAGAAATCGCACATGCGGCGGAGTTCGGGGCAAAACTCCGCGAAGCCGAATCCCGCGCCGATGCCGGAGAAAAGCTGGAAGTGAAGTTCACGGGCAAGATCGACCTTGCCGATGCGGACAGCCTGATTCTGTTGCGAAAGCTCTGGAAGCTTGGGATAATTGTTGTTGAGGGGGACGGGGAGCTGAACGCGGTTGTTCGCCGCCACCCGACCGAACCGGCCGTTATCAGCAGTCTTGACGGCTTGACCGGAAAGTTGAACGCAGCGACCCTGACGCTTGCAGAGGGGGAAGATATTATTGGCAGCGACGGAAAACCGTTTGAGAATCCTTTGGCGGGAAAGCCTGCGATAGTGATGAATGATACCGTCGCGCGCCTGGTGAGAACACTTGTAACCCAGGGCAGGCCGAAAGGAACTTATCTGGCGGATGTACGCGATCCCCGCGGACAGCTGACAGATATTATTGCAGGGGTTTATTGGGGGG
>JAITQL010000007.1 GCA_031288935.1 Tannerella sp. | reverse complement strand
CTTGCATCTAAAACCCCTAAGAAAGTCCGGCATTCAAACGTCCCGGTTCAGGAGTCCTGGATCTTTGAATTTTTGAATCATCGAATCTTTGAATCTGAACCGGAGGCCAGTCGGAAGCCCGGGTTGCTGTAGCGATTGTCGGGCGTGTCGTCGGCGCGATACGGAACACGCACGCACTGCGCGTCGCCGCTCCAGCTACCGCCACGAAACACGCGGTTAGAATCTGACGAAGGCCCGGCAGAATTGGTCTGCAAACTGCTGCCGTAAACGCCATACCGGTCGCTGCACCATTCCCATACATTGCCGCTCATGTCATACTTTGAATCTTTGAATTATTCAGACTTGATGTTTTTCACCGGATTGGCGTTGGCGGCCACGTAGCTCTGGAAGAATACGGTGACAAGGGAAATCAGCAGGCAGAACAAACCGGCTGCGATGAATATCCGCGGACTGAGCGAAATCCGGCAGGAATAGCTCGACAGCCACCGGTTCATCACGTACCGGACGGCGGGCGTGGCGATCACGAACGCGATTACCGCGTAGCTCAGGAACGTCCGTATCAACCGCCCGAACACCTCCGGGCCGGTCGAGCCGAAGACCTTGCGCACGGCAATCTCCTTCGCGCGCTGACGGATGAAGTACGTGGACATGGCAAAGAGTCCCGGCAGCGAAATCAGGATCGCCATGGCCGTGAAGAGGGTCATGATTGTCGATGTCCGCTGCTGTCCGGCAAAGGATTCGGCCACCTGACGGTCGATGAACTGACCGTTAAAATCGCTTTGCGTGACGCGCTCGAAGGTCTCCTTCACCGCCCGATACGCCCGGGCAGGAGGGCCTTGTACTTCTACCGGCAAATTCAGCAGATAGAGATTTTCCCGCGCAGTGACTTTCACCATCACCGGATTTGCCATTCGGGTAATGTTCCCCAGCTGAAAATCCTTTATGACGCCGGCTATCAGGGTTTCTGCTGACCGTAAAACGGGAAGGTCGTCGCGTCTTCCGCCAGCTCCAGTTCGCGCAGCACCTGTCCGTTCAGGTAATACGCCTCGCCCGAAGCGCTGTTCTCCCTCAGTTTCTGAAATCCGAGCATGTCGAACGTGACGCTGTCGCACACGAACGACTGGAAACTGATGTTTTTTCCTTCGTGATGCATTGTATGATTGTTTCCCATGCTGAAAGGCGTTCCCATGCTGAACGCCGTCCGCTTCACCTCCGGAAGCCGGCTTCGTTCTTCGGCAAACAGAAAGCACGGGTCTCTGTTCTTTAAGGGTATCATGTTTACGTCAATGATGTCTTCGGTACGGTATCCCGGCGGAGCGTTTACCGGATGATTCACCTGGGCGATCATGGTAATGACATTGATTATACCCGAACAGTAGCAAATATCGTGCTGAAAATAGAACGTCCTGTCGATCATGAAATTGTAAAATCGGCCCGGTTTCCGAGTGTCCAATTTTTTGACACCACTGTCCAAAAATTGGACACTTTCTTCTTCCGGCCACATACACCGGAAAAGCATTTTTTTACATTCCTTGGCAGATGATGCGATTTAAATGTTCCACCGTCAATGTTTTTGTTTATTAAGATAACGAATCCTGTTTTCCGCTTCGGAGCATGACGGGAAAAACACTTTTCAGACAGCCGCCGCAGCGTGCGGGAGCAGTTCGAAAAGTTTCGAAATGCCGCCGCAGCGTGCAGGAACACTTTGAAAAGTTTCGAACAGCCGCTGCAGCGTGCAGGAAGACTCTGAAAAATGTATTTCGGTCGCCGCAGCGTGCAGGAACGTTTTGAAAAGTTTCGAAATGCCGCCGCAGCGTGCAGGAACACTTTGAAAAGTTTCGAAATGTCGCCGCAGCGTGCGGGAACACTTTGAAAAGTGTTTTTCGGTCGCCGCAGCGTGCGGGAACACTTTGAAAAGTTTCGAACTGTCCGCGCAACATACGGCAATGGCCGGACGACATTTCATTTCCATAACGAAAAAGAGTTGAAAATTCAAGGAGTTCACGCGGATGGCGCAGATGAAAGGTCGTTGAAATCCGCGGAATCCGCGTTTGAAATCCGCGCAAATCCGCGTGAAAGCAGAAAGAGGCGTGCCTATTTATTGCTACATTTGCACAATGATTATAATTCAATTCAAGATGGAAAGATTCAATTTATTTGTAAAGGCGGGAATGAAGACGGCATTGCTGATGCTGCTGTTGACCGCCGGCTGTCCGTTGCTTGCAGAAGGCAGGGAATGGGTGGATTATGTGAACACGTTGCAGGGCACCAACTCAAGGTTTGAACTGACGCGCGGCAATACGTACCCGACTACGGCGATGCCGTGGGGGATGAATTTCTGGACACCGCAAACCGGCGTGAACCGGGACGGATGGATTTACCAGTATTTCAAGGATTCGATACGCGGATTCAGGCAAACGCATCAATGCAGTTCGTGGACGGGAGATTATGCCGATTTTTCGCTGATGCCGGTGACCGGCAAGCTGGCGGCCGACCAGTTTGGCCGCGCCGCCCGCTTTGATCACGGCAATGAAGAGGCCCGGCCGCATTACTACAAGGTCACGCTCGACAACCGGATCACGACCGAGATGTCGCCTACGGAACGGGGCGTTTATTTCCGTTTCACCTTTCCGCAGGGCGGCGATTCATACCTCGTTCTCGACGGCAACAGCGGCGGCAGCATGGTGCGCTTCTATCCAGAGGAACAGAAGATCGTCGGCTACTGCAAACATGCGAACCGTTCCGTTCCGCCGGGGTTTGCCAACTATTTCGTGGTGAAATTCAACACGGCTTTCGTTGCATACGGGACGTGGGAGCATGGCGGCGAGCGGCTTTTGCCCGGACGCAGGGAGGCGCTGGGCGATCACGTGGGAGCGTATGTGCAGTTTCCGTCCGGCGCGACGGTCGAGGCCAAGGTCATTTCTTCCTTTATCAGCATCGAACAGGCGGAACTGAACTTCCGGCAGGAGCTGGCGGGGCTGCGCACGCTGGAAGAAGCCAGGAGGCTGGCCGCGGATGCGTGGAACGGACAGCTGGGCAAGGTCGAGGTGGAGGGCGGAAGCGAGGAGGAGACGGCGACGTTCTATTCCTGTTTTTTCCGTTCCATGCTGTTCCCCCGCCGGTTTTACGAATACAATGCGGACGGCGACCCGGTGTATTACAGTCCGTACGACGGAAAAACGCACGCCGGATACATGTATACCGACAACGGATTCTGGGATACTTTCCGGGCGCAGTTTCCGCTCAATATCCTGCTGCACCCGGAGATGCACGGGCGTTACGTGAAGTCGCTGGTGGATGCGTACGACCAGAGCGGCTGGCTTCCGTCGTGGTCTTTTCCGGGACACAGCTGCGGGATGGTCGGCAACCATGCCGCGTCGCTGCTGGCGGATGCCTGCGTGAAAGGCCTCCGGACGTTCGATGCGGAACGGGCGTTGCAGGCCATGTATCACGAGGCGACCCACAAGGGGACGTTCGGCCCGTCGAACGGAAGGGATGGCTGGGCGGACTATTTCACGCTCGGATACGTGCCCTACCCGGAGTTCGGCGAGTCGGTAGCGAAGACGCTGGAGTTCTGCTACGACGATTTTTGCGCCATGCAGGTGGCCCGCTTATCCGGCAATTCGTATTATGAAACGATCTTCGGACGTCAGATCTACAATTACAGAAACGTGTACGACCCTTCCACCCGTTTCATGCGCGGCCGCAACAGAGCCGGAGAGTGGACGGCCGCCTTCGACCCGGCGGAATGGGGCGGCCCCTATACCGAAGGATCGGCATGGCATTACCACTGGTCGGTGTTTCATGACGTGCAGGGCTTGATCGACCTGATGGGCGGCGACGCGAATTTCGTGGCCAAGCTGGATTCCGTCTTCACCGTCCCGAACACGTACAGCGTAGGCACCTACGGGCGTGTCATTCACGAAATGGCCGAGATGGAAATGATCGACATGGGACAGTATGCGCACGGCAACCAGCCGATCCAGCACATGGTGTATCTGTACAACTATGCGGGCGAGCCGTGGAAGGCGCAGAAGTGGTCGCGGGTCATCATGAAAGACCTGTACAGTTCCACGCCCGACGGCTATCCGGGCGACGAGGATCAGGGACAGACCTCGTCGTGGTACGTAATCAGTGCGATGGGTCTGTACTCCGTCTGTCCGGGCACCGACCAGTATGTCATCGGCAGTCCGGCGTTTCCCAGGATGACGGTTCATCTGGAGAACAAAAACACGCTGGTCATTGAAGCCTCCGGAAATGCGCCGGATCATTGCTACATCCGGAAAGCCAGCCTGAACGGCCGGCCGTTTACGCGCACATGGCTTACGTATGAAGAGCTAATGCGCGGCGGGATTCTCCGGTACGAAATGAGCGCCGTCCCGAATAAAAACCGGGGCGTGTCGGCAAACGACCGCCCGTTCTCCGTCACGCCAAAGATGTAAAAAAGATTCAAGGTTCAAAATTCAAAAATTCGTTTCACGCGGATGAAAGGGATTTAAACGCGGATTCCGCAGATTTCAATGACCTTGAATCTGCGGAATCCGCGTTTGAAATCCGCGTGAAACAGGTAAAAAAACGTGGGCCAATGTATCACTACATCGAACCCACGTACACAACAAAGTAGTAAATTTCCCGACTTACTCGCTTACTTTTCTCGAACCGTCGCTGATGACTGCGTCATAGACTTTCGGCGAACGGCCGAATTTGGTCTTGTATGCTTCTTTTGCCTTGAGGATAAAAGCGTCGTAGAGGTCGTCTTTCACCAGATTGATGGTGCATCCGCCAAAACCGCCGCCCATCACGCGCGATCCGGTCACGCCGCACTCCCCGGCCAGGTCGTTCAGGAAATCCAGTTCCTCGCAACTCACCTCGTACAGCTTGCTCATGCCGTAGTGCGTCTCGTACATCTTCCGTCCCACCGTTTCGTAATCGCCTTTCACGAGCGCATCGCATACGTCCAGCACGCGCTGCTTCTCTCCAATTACATACTCGGCGCGCTTGCAGTCCTCTTCGCCGATTTCATTCCTGACCGCGTCCAGCTGTTCGGGCGATACGTCGCGCAGAAATTCCACGTTCAGTTTCCGGGCTACCCGCTCGCACGATTCGCGGCGTTTATTGTAGGCCGACGAAGCCAGTTCGTGCTTGACAACCGTGTCCAGCAACACCAGTTTGTATCCCTGCGGATCGAAGGGGAAATATTCGTATTCCAGCGAACGGCAGTCCAGGCGGATCAGGTTCCCCCGTTTTCCGAATATCGAGGCAAACTGATCCATGATGCCGCATTTCACTCCGCAGTAATTATGTTCGGTAGCCTGTCCTATCCTGGCCAGTTCGAACTTGTCGATGCCCAGATTGTACAGGTCGTTGAGCGCAAAGGCGAAGGTGCTTTCCAGCGCTGCGGACGACGACATGCCGGCGCCCAGCGGCACGTCGCCGGCAAAGGCCGTGTTGAAGCCCTCGACTTCGCCTCCGCGCTTGATGATTTCGCGGCAAACGCCGAAAATGTATCGTGCCCAGCTGGTGCGGGGCGCGTCTTCTTCGTTCAGCCCGAACTCCACGTAATCCTTCATGTCGATGGAGTATGCACGCACTTTCTTTCTTCCATTCGGTTTGATTTCGGCCATCATGCCCTTGTCAATGGCGCCCGGAAAAACAAATCCGCCGTTGTAGTCCGTATGTTCGCCGATCAGGTTGATACGTCCGGGCGAGGCATAAACCGTCCCCGTACTTCCGTCAAAGTGTTTGATAAAACGACTTCTTACATATTCTATATCCATAATCCTAATTATTTATATTAATAAAAAAAGACCCTCTCCTCCAAAGGGAGAAGAGGGTTTTGTTTAATCTACAGGAATATCCTTGTTGACGTTCTTGCTTCCAATCAAAGCGTAGAAGAGCAGGTATACCAGACCGATAACGGGTACCCAGTAAGACGTCATGTAAGTGCTCTTGTCGGCGATCCAGTTTTGGAACAATGGAAGAATACCTCCGCCTACTACCATCATCATAAAGATGCCGGAAGCTACTGTAATGTATTTACCTAAACCTTCTACCGCCAAATTGAAAATTCCACCCCACATGATGGAAGTACACAGACCGCATAATACAAGTAACAATGCACTGAGAGGAACTTGTGTTACCGTAAATGATGAACCGGTAAATACCGGCATGGAAGTTGTAACGGTAGCCGGAGAGACCATAGCTCCCAATACGAAAGCAATACCCAGTCCGGAAGCAACAATAAGCATGAGTTTACTGGATATTTTCCCTCCGATGGAAGCGCCGATAAAACGGCCGATAAGCATCAGAAACCAGTATGTTCCGGCAACGAATCCTCCGATAGCTGCTGCATTGGCAGGGTGTAAGCCACTGGCCTCGGCATCCGACAGGAAGAAGTTTAATGTTCCCGGTATGCCTACTTCAATACCGACATATACAAAAATACCGATAGCTCCCAGCACAAAATGACGGAAATACCACGGGCTGTGTTCAAATTTAGCCAGTACACCTTTTTTCTTATTAGCATCCGGATCTTCGATAGGAATAAAAAACAGGAGGATGAAAGCGGCAGCAAATACAGCCAAAGCGATAAACAGTACCGGATTCACATTTGCGATGCTGATATCGCCGGAAAGAACCCTTTCTTTTGTTACATCACCGATTAAAGCGCCTACAAACATCGGAGTAAGTGTACCTGCCAATGAATTGGCAGAACCTCCGATTTGAATTAACTGATTCCCTTTGTTACCGCCACCGCCTAACGTGTTCAACATCGGATTTACTACCGTATTCAACATACATACGGAGAAACCGGCTACAAAAGCTCCCAACAGATATACATAAAAGCTTGCCGGAAGATTGAGCAGTTCAGCTCCAACACCCACAATCCCTGAAAGGAATTGAATCAGTACACCTATAAAACCGACGGCAATAGCAGCTAAAGCTGTTTTCTTATAGCCGATTTTACTTAACAGTTTACCTGCCGGAATACCCATAAAGAGATAAGCCGCAAAATTCATCAGATTACCCAACATTCCCAAGAAGTTGGAACCCGCAAATTCAGGTTGATTTTTCCAGATGACGCCGATAGGGGCAGCCAGATTAGTTACAAACGAGATCATCGCGAATAAAAAGATCATCGTAATAATCGCAACAATGTTGCCTTGTTTTTTTTCTTGTACCATAATAATTGTCTTTAAAAAGTTTTTGTTAATATCATAAATTATATTCGATTGAAAATTTATAGACGGTTTGACTTTGAAATACTTCGCCGGGGCGGAGTACGGTTGTCGGGTAATCCGGTTTATTGGGGCTGTCCGGGTAGTGCTGCGTCTCGAAGCAGAGCGCAGATTGCCGCGGATAGCGCTGGCCGTGTTTCCCTCTCAGGTTACCGGTCATCCAGTTACCTGTATACAGTTGCACCCCCGGCTCGGTGGTAAACGTGTCCATGACGATCCCCGTCTTCGGAGAGCTGCAGCGCGCAGCAAAGGTCAATTCGCCGGGAGCCGGTTTGTTTAGTATAAACGTATGATCATACCCCCGTCCGATAATCAGCGGTTTGAAATCATCGTTGATGCGCTCGCCCACTTTGTGCGGCGAACGGAAATCCATCGGCGTGCCTTCCACCTTCTCCGGTGCGCCGAGCGGGATAGAGGTCTCGTCGGTCGGAAGATAAAAGTCGGCGTTGAACGTCAGCACGTGATCGCCGACAGAGTGATCGCCGGCGCCGGAAAGGTTGAAATAGGAATGATTCGTCAAGTTCAGCACCGTCGGTTTGTCGGTCGTCGCGCGATAGCTGATGACGACCTCGTTGTCGTCCGTCAGGCTGTAGGTGACGGTTGTCTGCAATGTGCCGGGGAAGCCTTCTTCACCGTCCGCGGCAGTATAACTCAGTTCGACAGACCGTTCGTCCACCTGTTTAGCGTCCCACACGACGGCATTGAATCCGACGGCGCCGCCATGCAGCGCGTTCGGGCCGTTATTGGCCGCCAGACGGTCGTATACGACGCCGTCCAGCGTAAACGCGGCGTTTGCTATCCGGTTGGCGTAGCGACCGCAGACAGCGCCGAAGTAGACTTCTTTCGACGTCAGATAGTCGTCGATGGAATCGTGACCGGCGACGACGTCCGTCCATTTTCCGTTACGGTCGGGGACGGTCAGGGAAACAATCTTCGCGCCGTAATTGGTAACCGTCAGTTCGGAGCCGGTTTTATTTTTCAATATATAAAGCGCTGTTTCCTTCCCGTTTATTGTTTTTCGAAAACTCTCCGCACTCAAGCCGGAGAGGGTAAATTCATTCTTCATCATTTGATCTTCTTTGAAATTTGGTGTAAAAGTAATGTTCTTTCATTGATTAATAGAGCCGGCAAACTATGTTATAAAGCATATTTAGTAAATAATAAAGTTACTCCATGCTATTTATCTTTCAGCTTTGGAAGTCCCCACCGGTATTTTACCGCTAAAATACGGGTGGCGAGAATCACAAAGACCGCAACCAGCTCGCATACCGTTTCACTCAAGTGCAACTTGTTGCACCCCATATACACTAATCCGCCGATCACACAGGCCAGAGCGTAGATCTCTTTCCTGAAAATCAGCGGGATTTCGTTGATAAACACGTCGCGCAGAATACCTCCCGCCACGCCCGTGACCGTACCCATCACAATAGCGACCCAGAACGGATACCCCAGCCAGAGCGTTTTCTCCATACCTGCCACTACAAACAGCGCCAGTCCGATGGTATCGAATATGAAGAAAGGCGTATTCAGACGCACCAGCTTCTTGCTGAAGACGATCACCGTTATCAGTGCGAACACGGTGCACAGGACATATTCGGGGTTCAGCATCCAGAAAGGCGTCACGTCGAGCAGCAGATCGCGGATCGTACCGCCGCCGATGGCCGTTACCAGGCCGACGACAAACGCGCCGAACCAGTCAAACTCCCTGGCCGCCGCCAGCCGGATGCCGCTAATCGCGAAGGCGAAGGTGCCGGCAAACTGGATGGCGCCTACCAGCGAAAATGACTGGATATAGTGCAGCAATTCATTCATCTTTCATTCTTTTTTATCCAGATATTCGCGGTTGAAGATATTGACCAGCAAAAAGAACAGGGACAGCAGCAGCGGGCCGAATACTACACCCCAGAAACCGAATACCGACAGGCCGAGTATCACGCCGAACACCGTAATCAGCGGGTGCGTATCGGCCAGTTGCTTTTGCAACAGATACCGGATGACGTTGTCGACGTTGATCAGGATCACCGAACAGTAAAGGATCAGTCCGATGGCCTCGCCCCAGCTTGTTCGT
>JAITQL010000004.1 GCA_031288935.1 Tannerella sp. | reverse complement strand
AATTTTTTGCAACTTATTTTCCGCCTCTTTTTCCCGAACAATTTTTACCTCGCCGCCGCGTGAATGGAGTTGCTAAGGATTGACTAATTATGCCAAATGAGAGTATAATTATGATCCCGTTTGCCATAATTATAGTGCACGAGACCCTAATTATGGCAAACGAGACCCTAATTAGGGCCGGCGAGCGTATAATTTATGGCAAACGGGCGCATCATTGCTTCCGGCCGGGGAAATGACAGCAAGACATTACCCGGTTCGGAGATTATTTTTTGTTCGACACAGAGGATGTCCGTTACCGAATCGCTCCGGCCAGTTTGAACACCCACGCATGTTCGCCGCCGGCCGTCGTCGGTGGCGGAGGAGTAAGGGTCAGGTTTTTGCCGCTCTGCGAACAGCCTACGCGCGCGCTGCTGCCGAGCAGCGTCACGGACGACGGTTTTTTGGCGATGCCCTTGACGGTAATCGCTTTCGCGGGGTATTTCCGGCAAATGACATACAGGTCGTTTCCCTTGCAGGTAAAGGCGGCCTGTATGTCCGGCTGTCCGGTGGCGACGTCCCAGGCACGGGTTCCGTAGATGGCTTCGCCGTTGCGTTCGAGCCAGCGGCCGATGTCGGCGAGCCGCTGCTGCATGATGACGGGGATGCGGCCGTCGGCCGTCGGGCCGATGTTGAGCAGCAGGTTGCCGCCCGTCGAAACCTTGTCGATCAGCAGGTGTACCAGCTGTTCCGAGGTGCTGTAGTCTTCGAGCTGTTCGTTGCGGTTGTATCCGAAGGAATGTCCGATGCCTCGACATTCCTCCCAGGGATGTTTGCTGCTGGCGCCGTCCATTTTGCCGTCGTGCACCAGGTCGTATTCCGTCGTATAGATGCCGCCGTGCAGGCTGCGCGTCTCCTTCCCCCAGCGGTCGTTCACGACCACGGTTTCCCTTACGGGCGATTCGTTGTACAGCCATGCGAGGAACTCCGTGCTTTTCCACTTTTCCGAGGGGTAATCCCATTCTCCGTCCGTCCAGACAACGTCGGGGCGGTAACGGTTCACCAGGTCTTTCATCTGCGGAATCATGTGACCGGTCACGTACCTGTCCGGATCGGAGTGATACAGGGGGTTGAACCATTCGTAGAGGGAATAGTAGAAACCCATGTGCAGTCCTTCTTTCCGGACGGCTTCGGTCAGGTCTCCGGCCAGGTCGCGGTGCGGCCCCACGTCGACGGCGTTCCAGTTCCAGGCGTGTTCGCTGGGCCAGAGCGCGAATCCTTCATGATGCTTGGACGTCAGCACCACGTATCTGGCGCCGGCTTCGCGGAAGAGTTTCGCCCAGCTGTCCGGCTTGAACATTTCGCACGTAAAGCGGCTTGCAAAATCGGGATAAGTGAACGTTTCTCCATAGTTTCTGCGATGAAACTCGGTAAACAGCGGGTTCACCTTGCTGTTTTTATCCATCAGTTTTGCCCAGTACCATTCCGCGTAGCAGTCGTAAACGCCCGCGCCGTCGGAAGGCAGCGGCCCCCAGGCCGGAACGCTGTACAGTCCCCAGTGGATGAAAATGCCGAACTTGGCATCCGTAAACCATTCGGGAACCGGACGGCTGTCAACGGATTCCCAGGTTGCTTCATATTTCTTTTGCGCCGGAAGCGCTGCCGGCAGCAGTATGCCGATGCAGACGGCAAGGATTGTTTTTTTCATGTTTCACAGGATTAAATGATGAAATATCATACGATTTGTTTATTGCTGGTTCGTGAGGTTTTTACTTACCCGTTTACGTTCGTTTTCGTCGAGGATGGTTTTGCGCATCCGCATGGAGGCGGGCGTTATTTCTACGTATTCATCTATTTTGATGTATTCGAGGGCATCTTCGAGGCTGAAAACAAGGGGCGGCGCCAAAGCGACCTTCTCGTCCGATCCGGACGCCCGCATATTGGTCAGTTTCTTCGACTTCGTCACGTTCACCACCAGGTCGCCTTCCTTGGTATGTTCGCCTACGACCTGGCCGACATACACGTCTTCGCCCGGCGCAATGAAAAACCGTCCGCGGGATTGCAGATTGTTCAGGGCATACGCAAACGCGCTGCCCGTTTCCATGGCGATGATGGAACCGTTCTGACGGCGTTCGATCGGCCCTTTCCAGGGCTGGAACCCCTGAAAACGGTGGGCGACGATGGCTTCGCCGGCCGAGAGCGTCAGCAGCAGATTGTTCAACCCGATGATGCCGCGCGAGGGGATGGTAAATTCAAGGAAAATGCGTCCGCTTTTATTTTCCATCTTCAACAGTTCACCCTTCCGCTTTGTCACTGCGTCGATGGCGCGGCTGGCGCAGTCTTCCGGCAAATTAATGGTCAACTGTTCCACCGGCTCGCACTTCCCTCCGTCGATCTCCTTGATGATTACCTGCGGTTGGCCGACCTGCAGTTCATATCCTTCACGCCGCATGGTCTCGATCAATATCGACAGGTGCAGCACGCCACGCCCGTAAACCAGCCACGCATCAGCCGAATCGGTCGCTTCCACGCGCAAGGCCAGGTTTTTGTCCAGTTCCCGGATCAGCCGGTCGTACAGATGGCGCGAGGTGACGTATTTCCCTTCTTTTCCGAAAAACGGCGAATTGTTAATGGTAAAGAGCATGGACATGGTCGGCTCGTCAATGGCAATGGCGGGCAACGGTTCCGGCGTTTGAATGTCGGCAACGGTTTCTCCGATTTCAAAGCCTTCCACGCCGATGACGGCGCAGATATCGCCCGACTTGACGGATGTTGTCCTGATGCGCTCCAGTCCCTCGAACACGTCGATTTCCTTGATCCTCGACTTCACTTGCGAGCCGTCGCGCTTGCACAGCATAATATCCTGCCCTTCTTTCAGCTCGCCCCGGTGCACGCGCCCAACGGCGATGCGTCCCACGTATTGCGAATAGTCGAGCGAGGTAATCAGCATCTGGGAAGGCCCTTCGAGTGTAGCCGGTTCGGGAATGTACTCAATGATCCCGTCCAGCAGGGGGAAAATGTCTTCGGTCGGCAACTTCCAGTCCGTAGACATCCAGCCCTGCTTGGCCGAACCGAAAAAGGTGGGGAAATCCAGCTGTTCTTCCGTTGCGTCCAGGCTGAACATCAGGTCAAAGACCATTTCCTGGATTTCGGAGGGGCGACAGTTGGGCTTGTCTGTTTTATTGATGACGACGATGGGTTTCAGTCCCAGTGAAATGGCCTTCTGCAACACGAAGCGGGTTTGCGGCATCGGCCCCTCGAAGGCGTCGACCAGCAGCAGACAGCCGTCCGCCATATTCAGCACGCGCTCCACCTCGCCGCCGAAATCGGCATGTCCCGGCGTATCAATGATGTTGATTTTATAGTCTTTGTAGCGGATTGACACGTTCTTGGCTAAAATCGTGATGCCCCGTTCACGTTCCAGATCGTTGCTGTCAAGGAACTGGTCTACATTGGCCTGTCCCTCGCGAAACAGCTTGCCGGCTAATAACATTTTGTCTACCAGGGTTGTTTTGCCGTGGTCGACATGCGCAATAATAGCAATATTTCTAATTTTCTGCATTCTTAATGTTGATAATTCGGGTGCAAAAGTACGCATAAATTATCACCGGACATAAAAAAAATACCGGGAGCGATGGCGTTTTCAGAAAAAACGCCTATCTTTGCCGCCGCTTAAATAAAATGGTATTAATTTATTACAAAGTAAAGAGCATATGTATTTGGATTCAACAAAAAAAGAAGAGATTTTCTCGAAATACGGGAAATCAAAGGCAGACACCGGCTCTGCGGAAAGTCAGATTGCGTTATTTTCCTATCGGATCAATCACCTGACCGAGCATCTGAAAGTGAACAAAAAGGATTATAACACGGAGCGTTCATTGAAAATGCTGGTAGGTAAGCGTCGCCGGCTGCTGGACTATTTGATAAAAGTGAATATTGAACGGTATCGCGCTATCATCAAAGAATTGGGCATCCGAAAGTAAAAGTTCGGGTTTTATTGTGAAACAAAAGGGGGAAAGGCAACTTCCGTGAAAACGGAGGCTGTCTTTTTTTAATTCAAAGATTCGCGGTGTTTCACGCGGATGAAAGGGATTTCAGCGCAGATGC
>JAITQL010000253.1 GCA_031288935.1 Tannerella sp. | reverse complement strand
CGGACTACAAGAACAACTACTACGAATACGAGGTGCCGCTGAACCTGACGCCTCACGGCATATACAACGAAAACAACGTGGCCGACCGGCTGGCCGTCTGGCCGGAAGAAAACATGATCAACTTCCGCACGGAAGCGCTCACCAACCTGAAGCTGAAACGGAACCGCGCCAAGCGGAACGGCGAATCCGGCGTTACCTACTATTCCGTCTATTCGGAATACGACCCGGATGTTACACGCAACAAGATCAGCATCGTCGGGAATCCGAGCCTGGCCGAAGTGAAAACCATTATGATCGGCATACGCAACAACTCGAAAGACCTCAAGAGCGGTGAGATTTGGGTGAATGAACTCCGGATGACCGACTTTGACGAAGATGGCGGCTGGGCGGCCAATGGAAACCTGAATGTGACCTTGTCCGACCTCGGTACGCTGAATGCCAGCGGCCGCGTCGAAACGGCCGGCTTCGGCGGCCTGGACCAGTCGATCGGCGAACGCAGCATGGACGACTACTCGCAGTACGCCGTTACTGCCACCGTGCAGCTGGGCAAGTTCTTTCCCGAAAAGGCACATGTCAACCTGCCGCTGTACTACGCCGTTTCGCACGAAACGACGTCGCCGAAATACAATCCCCTGGATCAGGACGTGCTCTTGCAGGACGCGCTGGATGCCGTCCCGACGAAAGCGGAAAAGGATTCCATCAAAAGCTTCTCGCAGGATCAGGTTTCCCTGAAAAGCATCTCGCTGAACAATATGCGAATGGATATAAAAAGCAAAAACCCGATGCCGTACGACCCGGCCAACTTCTCCTTCGGATATGCGTTCAGCGAAAACATGCGCACCAACCCCGAAACCGAGTATGAAACCACAAAAAATTACCAGGGGAACGTTGGATATGCCTATACTCCCTATGCAAGGCCTTTTGCGCCCTTTGCCAAACTGGAGAAAAGCAATCCCTATACCCGCTACATCAAACAGTTTGCTTTGAACTATCTGCCCTCGAGCCTGGGTTTCCAAAGCTCCATGCTGCGCAACTACTACGAACTGCAACTGCGCGACATGAACAACCTGAACGCCGGAACGAACAATATGATCCCCACGTTCAGCCAAACCTTCTACTGGGACAGGGGATTCAATGTCCGCTGGAATCCGCTGAACAACCTGAACGCCGATTTTTCCTCCAATACCAACGCGCGGATTGAAGAACCGTACATGCAGGTCAATAAAAAACTGAACCCGGATCAGTACAAGGTGTGGAAGGATTCCGTGCTCAAAAGCATAACCGACCTCGGGCAGCCGCTGCTCTACGACCAGCAACTGAACCTGACCTATACCCTGCCCCTGCAGTATGTTCCCGTCCTGGACTGGATCAACGGCAACGTTTCCTATGCCGCCACCTACAACTGGGAGCGCGGCTCGTTCATCGACGAAGAGGTAGAGACGGGCAACACCGTCACCAATCAGCGGCAGTTGAATTTCCAAAGCAGCCTGAATCTGCTGTCGCTGTATAATAAAAACAAGTTCCTGAAGAACGTCAACCAGAAATTCAACTCCATGGGCACGGAAACGCCCCAGTCGCGCAATCAGAAGGAAGACAAGGCCAAGAAACAAAAGGTGAAATTCGAGACGACCGCGACGCTAAGTCCCGACAGCGACATCATCGTTACTCACGGACTGGCAAACAAGAAACTCCATGTCCGGGCGCGCCGTGCATCGGACAGTACCGTCTACCGCGTCCGCTTCAAAGTGCTTGACTTTGCACGCATCCGCATCCTGAACCGCGATTCGATCGACCTGAAGCTGACGATCTATCCCGGCCCGCCGCCGACGGAAAACTTCCTGGTCAAGGCGGCCGAATACAGTACGCGCTTCCTGATGTCGGTACGCCGCATGAATATCCAGTACACGCTGACCGACGGCATGAGGCTGCCCGGATTCCAGCCGCTCATCGGCGACTGGATGGGGCAGGCGACGACCCCCTTCGGCACGGCGCCGGGCTGGGGCTTCGCGATGGGAGACGTCCGCGAGGACTACGTCGCCGAAGCCGTCAACAACAAATGGATGCTTCTGAACGAAGAAAATATTACGCCGGCCATGATCAACAAGGCAAAGACGTTTTCCGGCACGGCCACGCTCGAACCCTTCGTCGGCATGAAGATCGACCTCGACGCCCGCTGGACGGACACGCGCGACACCGAAATACAATACATGTACAAGGGAATGCCCACCACCTACGGCGGGACGTTTACCATGACCACCATCGCCTTTGGCGGGATGTTCTCAAGCCTGGGCGATGCAGGCAACGGCTATCGCTCCAAAACCTTCGACCGCTTCGTCGGCAACCGCGCCGCAATCGCCTCGCGCCTCGAAGGCCACTACGACGGCCTGCGCTATCCCGAACACGGATTCCTGGAAGGCACTTCCATGGCCGGACAACCCTACAATCCGGCAAGGGGACAGGTACGCGCCAACTCGGCGGACGTGCTGATTCCGGCCTTCATCGCCGCATACACCGGGAAAAGCGCCGACCGCGTCGGCCTGACGGCATTCCCCGCCATCACCGGACTGCTACCCAACTGGCGAATCACGTACGATGGCCTGATCCGCTTCCCGCTGATCAAAACCTATTTCAAGTCGCTCATGTTGAATCACCAATATCGCTGCACCTATTCGGTAGGCACTTACAATTCCTACCTGAACTGGGTCGACGCCGGCGACGGCCTCGGATTCGTACGCGATGTCTTCAGCGGCGACCCCGTACCCTCGTCCGCCTACGAAATCTCGACCGTGAACATCAACGAACAGTTCATCCCCATCGGGGTAGAGGCGACCTTGATAAACAACATGACGGCCGGCGCCAAGATACAGAAAACGCGGAACATCAGCCTGAACATCGCTTCGTACCAAATCGTGGAAACGGTGTCCGACGACATCACGCTGAGCATCGGATACAAGTACGCTGACTTCAACAAGGTGCTCCGAATGAAAAAGAAGGGGGACTTCAGCAACGACCTGACCGTTCGTCTGGACGTTTCGCAACGGACCAACCAGTCGCTGATTCGCAAGATCGAAGACATGACCGCCCAGATGACGCAAGGCGCAACCGTCCGCAGCATCCAGTTCTCCGCCGACTACGCATTCAGCAAGGCGGTGACCGTCCGCGCCTTCTACGACCAGCAACTCAACCATCCGCTGGTCTCCAGTGCCTCCTACCCCACCGCCAACTCCAATTACGGCATCAGCCTGCGCCTCTCGCTGACGCAATAAGAAAATTCAAGGATTCAAAATTCAAAGATTCAAAGATTCGTTTTGCGCAGACCGGCTCGTGGATTTCGCAAATTCAAGAAGGAATAAATGGATTTACAGGTAACATGTCGTCGTGCATTGCGCATCTTTAATCCGCCTCGAAAATCCACCTGCTTTGCAGGCAGTAATATTCAAAAGGCTTTGCCCAAAAGGATATTACTTTCCCGTTTCTCTTGTTCTGCATATAATTTCATCCAAAACACTGCAACGCAAGTGCTAATTTCCGAAACGGACAACTGTTATCCCTCCCGCGCGAGGCTTTTTACTTCGACCGAATACCTTTTTGCTTCGATTGAATACCTCTTGAAGTATTCCGAATACCTTTTTGCTGCGACGAAATACCTCTTGAGGTATTCCATCGAAGGTTTCAGGTATTACGGCGACGTTTTCGGGTATTTGTTTCCCGTCCAAACCTTCCGAAACCGGTTGGAAAGGGATATAAACCTCTCTCCAACCGACACGGATGAGCGTTTCAGGCAATAATAGATGGCGGAGAATAAAAAAAGGCGCCAAAAAATCATTTCCGTTTTGCGTACAAAATAGAACTGCACTATTTTTGTGCTGTCAATAAAACAAAATTGAAGAATTAGGGCAAGTGGACAAAAAGCCGAAGAAGGACCGGTTTGATTCAGGGAGGCAAAGGGGATGAAAGAATGCAGGGAATGGCCAGGCGCCATTCCCTGCATTCTTTTCATCACCAGAAATAAATATAGAACGCTGCGGTAAATGCCAGTATGATGCAGGTGTGGATGACGTCCCAGCGGCTCCAGGTGGCACGGGAGGCGGCTTTCTGTTCGGGCGTGGTAGAGTCGAACGTCAGGCCTTCGATGCGGCTTTCGGGCAGGGGTTTGGTGAAGACGCTCACGCCAAGGACTACGAGGATGCAGAAAAGCAACATGCCGCCACTGAAAAATAACCAGTTCACATCGTAGAAAAGGTATTTGAACCAGCTGTCCGCCGTTTCGACTCCGGACGTGTAATAGACCTTCGCCCCCAGCCGGACAACGCCGATGACGAATCCCGCAATCAGTCCCCACATGCCGCCCTGGGGCGTGGCTTTCTTCCACAGAATCCCGATCAGAAAGGCGGCCGCTATACCGGGCGAGAGGACGGACTGTACGTCCTGAAGGTAGTTGTACAACACGGCGCCCACGCTTTTCATGACCGGTATCCAAAGAATCCCCAGCGCGACAATCACTACCGTGGCGATTCGTCCGACGGACAGAAGCTGCTTCTCGCTGGCCTGCGGCTTGAAGCGTTTGTAGAAGTCGATGGTGAACAGCATGGACGATGAATTGAAGAGCGATGCCAGCGAACTCATCAGCGCGGCCAGGATGCCGCAAACTACCAGCCCCTTCACCCCGGCGGGCAGCAGTCGGGCTACGAGCGTGGGGAAAGCAGCGTCGGCGCTGGAGATGCTGAACGGCTCGCCGCCGATCACCGTGCCGTTTTTCATCATTGCGAAGGCAATCATTCCCGGAATCAGGAACAGGAAGACAGGCGTCAGCTTCAGGTATGCGCCGAAGATGGCTCCGCGTCGCGCCTGCGTCTCGTCTTTCCCGGAAAGCACCCGCTGCACGATGTACTGATCCGTACACCAGTACCAGAATCCGATGACCGACGAGCCGATCAACACGCCCAGCCAGGGAAAGTCGGCATCGCGGTTACTGCGTATCAGGTTGATCATACTGTCGCCATGTTCGTTGACGGATGTGGCGCGGCAGGCAGCCAGCACCTCTTCCCATCCGCCCACGGCCTGCAGTCCCAGTACAAGGATGATGACGGAACCCAGCAGCAGGATCGGAGTCTGAAGGACGGAGGTGTACAGCACGGATTTCATTCCGCCGATCACCGTGTAAAGCGCCGTCAGCAACACCAGCCCGATGGCGGCGATCCAGAAGAAGTCGATGCCCCAAAGCGATTCGATGCCGAACACTTCCTTGAACACCAGTCCTCCGGCATACACCGTAACGGCCACTTTCGTCAGCACGTAGCTTACGAGCGAGATGCCCGACAGGATGGTACGCGAGGCCTTGTTGTAGCGGCGTTCCAAAAACTCCGGCATGGTCAGCACCATGCTCCGTGAATAAAACGGGACAAAGACCCATCCGAGAATCAGGATCATCCACCCCTGAATCTCCCAGTGCGCCATCGCCATTCCGCTTGAGGCGCCTGCACCCGCCAGTCCGATGAGGTGCTCCGAACCGATGTTCGATGCAAAGATGGAGGCGCCGATCGCCAGCCACGTCGCATCGCGTCCGGCCAGGAAGTAGTCGCCCGAACTGGTTTGTTTCTGTCTGAACACCCAGACTACAATTCCGATTAATACAACGGCAAACAAGCCGATCACAATCCAATCTAACAGTAACATGATTTCATCCGTTTAGTTTATGATACATACCCGTCCTGCCGGAACCACTCTTCGCTTGCCTTGCCTACTTGCCTGTACTTTTCATACAGTTCCAGGTAGAGCCTGTGATGCGACGGGTCAGGCGTATAGGTTGCGGCAAAACCCTGTCCCATGACCTTCTGCGCCTCTTCCACACACGTGTACAGGCCGGCGGCGACTGCCGCAAACATGGCTGCGCCCGTAGCACAAGCCTGCCCGGCTCCCGATACCTTGATGGGCATGCCCAGCACGTCTGCCAGCGTCTGCATTACAAACGGGGATTTCAGCGAGATGCCGCCAATGCCGATTACCTCGCCGATGTGAATGCCGTTTTCAATGAAGCGGTCAAGAATGGCTTTGGAGCCGAAGGCGGTGGCTTCTACCAGCGCCCGGAATATCAGCGGAGCGGTACTGCCCAGCGTCAGTCCGGTAATCGTTCCCTTGAGCAGTTGATTGGCATCGGGCGTGCGCCGCCCGTTCATCCAGTCGGTAGCAACGACCACGCTTTCGCCCACCGGAATCTTTGCGGCTTCTTCGCTCAGCGCGGGAAGGATGCGCTGAAGCGTTTCTTCCGTCAACCGCTGTTTGATGTCTTCGGAAATCAGTTCCGACTGTCCGATCAGCTGTTTGACCGGCCATTCCACGATCCGCTTGAACCAGGCGTAAATATCGCCGAAGGCCGACTGTCCGGCTTCCAGTCCGACCATGCCCGGAATAACGGAGCCGTCTACCTGACCGCAAATGCCCGGTATCGGTTTCTCGCCAATCTCGTGATAAGGCGCCACCATGACATCGCATGTCGAGGTGCCGATCACCCGCACAATGGCGCCCGGGGCGATCTGTGCGCCGACAGCGCCCATATGGCAGTCGAATCCGCCGACGGCTACGGCTACGGACGTATTCAGCCCCAGTCTGTCTGCCCATTCCTGCGTAAGAAAGCCTGCTCGCGTATCGCTCGGAAAGGTGTCGGTGAAGAGCCTTTCCCTGTAACCGGCCAGCAGGGGATCGAGCGCCGTCAGAAAAGCTTCGGACGGCAATCCCTGCCAGGCAGCGTGCCACATGGCCTTGTGTCCGGCTGCACAACGGCTGCGCAGCAGTGTTTCCGGCCGGATGTTGCCCGTAATCAGTCCCGGCAGCCAGTCACAGTGTTCCACCCAGGCGCAGGCAGCCTTGCGCACCTCCCCGTCTTCGCGCAATACATGCAGCGCTTTAGCCCATACCCATTCGGAAGAATAGATGCCTCCCTCGTAAGCCGTATAATCCGTCTCCCACCGCCTGGCCAGGGCATTGATCTGACCGGCCTCGACCACGGCCGTATGGTCTTTCCACAAGATAAACATGGCATTCGGATTTTCGGTGAACGCCGGCAGCAGTGCAAGCGGCGTCCCCTGCGCGTCGGTCAGCGCCGGCGTGCTTCCGGTCGTGTCAAAAGCGATGCCGACGACTTTGGCCGCTGTTCCGGCAGGCGCCTTCGACAGGGCTTCGCGGACGGACGCTTCCAGTGTTTCGACATAATCCAGCGGATGCTGACGGTACCGATTGCTTTTGGGATCGCAATACTTCCCGGCAGCCCAGCGCGGATAGCAGGCTACGGAAGAAGAGATTTCCAGGCCTGTTGCCGCATCTGCAACAACCGCGCGACACGAATCCGTGCCATAATCCAAACCTATTACATACTTTTCCATGCTATTATTGCAGCGATTTGTTCAACAGGTAATACACTTCGTTTACTTTCAGCTCAAACTTGAATCCCTTCAGCGTCGTATTTTTGTCGACGGTCAGCAATTCAATGCCGGCAATGTCTGCATAATCTTCCATATACTCGCTGTTCAGGGCATACGTGAATGCCGTATGGTGCGTGCCGCCGGCCAGAATCCATGCCGCCGCGCCAACTTCAAGATTCGGCTGCGGTATCCACAATGCGCCGGCCACAGGCAGTTTGGGCAATGCTTCTTCGGGTTCGACAACCTCCACTTCGTTCACGATCATCCGAAACCGGTTACCCATATCCACGACGGTCGCCGCAATGCCCGTACCGGGATGCGCCGTAAACACCAGCCGTGCCGGATCGGCTTTGCCGCCGATGCCCAGGGGATGAACCTCCAGGCGCGGCTTTTGCACGGTAATTTCAGGCGATACTTCCAGCATGTGCGCTTGCAGGATCGCACTCCTGTCGCCGTTGAAATGGTAGGTATAATCCTCCATGAACGACGTGCCGCCGGGCAATCCCTGCGCCATCACCCAAAAGGTGCGTACCAGCGCAGCCGTTTTCCAGTCGCCTTCCGCACCAAAACCGTAGCCTTCCGCCATCAAACGCTGGCAAGCCAGACCGGGCAACTGATTCAAGCCGTGCAGCGCGTCAAAATTGGTGGTGAACGCCTTGGCGCCCCTGTCCTGAAGAAACCGGCGCAGCGCGATTTCCTCGCGGGCGGCTTCGCGCACCTGTCCGTAATCCTTGGCGCCTCTCCGGCAGTTTTCGGCAAAGGTATACAGCTGTTCGTATTCAAATACAAGCGTATCCACTTCGCTTTCGGTCACGTTCGCCTGATATTCCGCCAGACAGCCGATGCCGTAATAGTCGACGTGATAACCGAGCCTCATTTCCGCTTCCAGCTTGTCGCCGTCGGTCACAGCCACGTTGTTCATGTTGTCGCCGAAACGAACAATCAGCATCTCCCGTGCATCCGCCCAGGCTGCGGCCACGCGCATCCAGACCGCTATCCGGTTTTGTACGCCGCCGTCCGTCCAGTGACCAACCACGACTTTCCGGTTCTTGCGCATCCGGCTTACGATGTGCCCGAACTCGCGGTCGCCGTGCGCCGACTGGTTCAGATTCATAAAATCCATGTCGATCTCGCTCCAGGGTATTTCCCTGTTAAACTGCGTGTGCAGGTGAAGAAGCGGCTTCCTGTAATCCTGCAAACCCTTAATCCACATCTTGGCGGGCGAAAACGTGTGCATCCACGTGATCACGCCTGCACAATGGCTGTCGGCATTGGCCGCGCCAAGCACGCCGGCCACTTCCGCCGATGAATTAACCGTCCCTTTATAAACGATTTTCAAAGGCAACTTGCCCGATTCGTTCAGGCTTTTGACTATCTCCGAAGAGTGAGCGTTGACCGCTGCTACCGCTTCGCCGCCATATAATAACTGTGCTCCGGTTACAAACCAGATTTCAATTTCCTTGAAGTTCATGTTCCTGCTTATTTATATTTTGAATATGATTGAATAATTTACCGTTGATCCCTGTCGAATTGTCCATAATAGGCACTGGCGCCGTGTTTCCGGAGAAAATGTTTCCGAACGAGCGCGTCATTCATTGTCAGCTCCGGATTTAAACCGTATGCGATGGCTGCCAT
This sequence comes from Tannerella sp., assembly GCA_031288935.1. GTDB lineage: Bacteria > Bacteroidota > Bacteroidia > Bacteroidales > Tannerellaceae > Tannerella. Next base: position 1,036 of record JAITQL010000253.1, on the reverse strand, counting down.
CTTCGCAACCTGTTCCAGCACCGCGGCATGATGTACGGCCTCCTCCGGGTTTTTCCCCCACGTAAACGGACCGTGATTCCTGACCAGCACACCGGGCGTATGCAGCGGTTGCAGCCGGTCGACGCGGAACTGTTCGACGATGACGGAAGCTGTTTCCCGTTCATAGTCGCCGTTGATTTCCGCGTCGGTCATGTTGCGCGTACAGGGGATGGCATGGCTGAAATAATCGGCGTGCGTTGTCCCGATATTCGGAAGATCGCGTCCGGCCTGTGCCCATGCGGTCGCATAAGTGGAGTGCGTATGCACGATCCCGCCCGTTTCGGGAAAAGCCCGGTAAAGCGCCAGGTGCGTGGGCGTATCGGACGACGGCCGCAGCCGACCCTCAAGCACATGGCCTTCCAGATCGACGACAACCATGTCGTCAGCCGTCATTCTTTCGTATGGCACGCCGGAAGGCTTGATCACCACCCGTCCACTTTCACGGTCGATACCGCTTGCATTTCCCCAGGTGAAAATAACCAGTCCGTGCTTCACCAAATCCATATTGGCGCCGAAAACAGTTTCTTTTAATGTATGTATTGTCATAGACATTCCTCGTATTTTCATTAATTCGGAGGCAAAGATAATGAATAAGTGCAACGGTTGCGCGTGAAAGAATTTTTTTTATCGGAAGAGGATGAATAATCGCCTGCGAAGAGAAAAGCGATGGAAATATCCGGTGCAAACGCCCGGAGCGTCTCCGCCCGGAGCAGCATGGCCGGCATCCGGAATAAAAAGACGGTGGCCGACCGTGAAGACGGCGGTTATCGCGTCTTCAGCGCTTCGGCAGCCTTGGCGGTCTGCACGCCGTTGACGGCATCTTCTACTGCCGGACAATGAGCCGGCCTATGCCTGTCAACCGGGCAGCGAACAGTCGGTCCGGGAAAGTAAATTCGATTACTGTCATTGACAGTAGTCGACTTATGAAAGTAAATCCGATTACTGTCAATGACAGTAGTCGACTTATGAAAGTAAAACCGACTACTGTCATTGACAG
>JAITQL010000251.1 GCA_031288935.1 Tannerella sp. | reverse complement strand
GCATACGAGCCGAAAAGAATCATTCGACGGTAGTCAAAATGTTGAGCCACCACTCTGGCATATTCATCGGCTATCCTTAAAGCATCTGTTTTATCCATGTCCGTAATGTTTTGATTTTTCCGACAGTCGTCGTCCGACGTCTCTATCCAATGCTCCACAATTCGTCAGACTGTATCCGCTGATAATTGAACTTTTTCCATCTTTTGACTGTAAAGTTACAAAATAATTAAGTTGCAAAATAATTCCCGGTTGTTCGGCGAAGTCACCGGACTTCGCCGTGCTAAAAGCAAGGCTTTTGCCTTGCAATGCAATGCCGGCCGGAGGCCTGCTTTTAACTTCGGCATCGCGATACGCTGCGTTTCGTCCCGCAGGATTTCGGAACTCCTGTCGGGGCTTGTTGCAAAAGAGGGGTCAACGGATCAAAGATTCGTTTCTCGCGGATAAAACGTCATCAAAATCTGCGGGATCTGCGTGAAAGCTTGAATCTTTGAATCTTTGAATCCTGGAATCCTTGAATCTTTCGGCAGAAAAGCCGTATCTTTGCACCCCTGAAAGCCTTGGCATCGGATGGCGGGGCAAGATTTCCAAGTATGATTTCAATAGAAGGATTAACGGTAGAGTTTGGCGGATTTGTGCTTTTCGACGCGGTTTCGTTTGTCGTCAATAAAAAGGATCGCATCGCCCTGGTGGGCAGGAACGGGGCGGGCAAGTCTACGCTGCTCAGGATACTGGCCGGTTTGCAGCCGCCTTCCGGCGGTGCGGTCGCCGTTCCGAGGGAGACGACTGTCGGCTATTTGCCGCAGCAGATGGAACTGGCCGGCGGGCGCACGGTGCGTGCCGAGGCTGAACGTGCCTTTGAACGGATTCACCGCCTGGAGGACGAGATCAACCGCCTGAACGGGCTGCTGGCCGAACGGACGGATTACGAGTCGGACGAATTTCGGAAACTGATCGACCGCGTGACGCTCCTTTCCGAACAGTTCCGCATGGCGGGCGGCCTGAACTATCACGCCGAACTGGAACGGACGCTGCTGGGGCTGGGGTTTCTGCGCGAGGACTTTGAACGGCCGACGGCCGAGTTCAGCGGCGGCTGGCGGATGCGCATCGAACTGGCCAAGCTGCTGCTGCAACGGCCGGACGTCCTGCTGCTCGACGAGCCGACCAACCATCTGGACATCGAGTCCATCCAGTGGCTCGAAACCTTTATCGCCACCCGCGCCAATGCCGTGATACTGGTTTCGCACGACCGCGCCTTTATCAACAATACGACGCTGCGTACCATCGAGATCGAACTGGGGAAAATCTACGACTACCGCGTGAAATATGCCGAATACGTCACCCTCCGCCGGGAACGCCGCGAACAGCAGCTCCGCGCCTACGAAAACCAGCAGAAGAAAATCGCCGATACGGAAGAGTTTATCGAACGCTTCCGCTACAAGGCAACGAAGGCCGTACAGGTGCAGTCGCGCATCAAGCAGCTGGAGAAAATCGAACGGATCGAGATGGACGGGGTCGATACCTCGCTCCTGCGCCTGAAGTTTCCGCCCGCGCCTCACTCCGGCGCCTATCCGGTCACGGCCGAGAACCTGGCCAAACGCTACGGCGCGCATACCGTCTTTGCCGGCGTCGGCTTCACCATTCACCGGGGCGACAAGGTGGCCTTTGTCGGCAAAAACGGCGAGGGCAAGTCTACGCTCGTCAAGTGCATCATGAACCGGATTGCGTACGAAGGCCGGCTCACGCTGGGCTATCAGGTGAAGATCGGTTATTTTGCGCAGAACCAGGCCGAACTGCTGGACGAATCCCGCACCGTGTTCGAGACCGTCGACGACGTGGCGCAGGGTGACATCCGCACCAAAATACGCGACCTGCTGGGCGCGTTCATGTTTGGCGGCGAAGCGTCGGACAAAAAGGTGAAAGTCCTTTCCGGCGGCGAGCGGAGCCGGCTGGCGATGATCCGCCTGCTGCTGGAACCCGTGAACCTGCTGATTCTCGACGAGCCGACGAATCACCTGGACATGCGCTCGAAGGACGTCTTGAAAAACGCCCTGCGCGAGTTCGACGGCACGCTGATCGTCGTTTCGCACGACCGCGAGTTCCTGGACGGACTTGCCGACAAGGTATACGAATTTGGACACGGTCGGGTCAGGGAACACCTGGGCGGCATCTACGAGTTTCTGGAGCGGAAGAAGATGGAGAGTTTGCAGGAGCTGGAGCGTCGAACCGTTCCGGGCGCTGCTGCTGCGGACGAATCGCCGGAAGCGGCCTCGCCGCCTACCCGCCTTTCCTACGAAGCGCAAAAGGAGCAGCAGCGGCGGCTCCGGCGCATGGAGAAAGCCCTTGCCGAGACGGAACGGAACATCGCCCGCCTCGAACGCGCCGTGGCCGCGCTGGAAACGCGCCTGTCCACTCCCGCAGGCGCCGCGGACGCCGCCCTGTACAGCGAGTACGAGGCCGTCCGGCGCGAACTGTCCGGCGCGATGGAACAATGGACGGAACAAACGATTGAGTGGGAGGGAAGTCAACATTAAAACGAATCATCCGGCGAACGGTTTTGCGTCATACAATTTTACGCCATCCGTTTCGTTATCATATAGAAATAGAGCAAAATGAAAAAAATGAAGAGAACGATTGTTTTCGCAACCAATAACGAGCATAAGCTGAAAGAAGTCGGGGCCATGCTTCCGTTAAGTATTCGATTGACCAGTCTGGCCGACTTGAGGTATTATCACGAGCTTTCCGAAACAGCCGATACGCTGGAGGGAAATGCCCTGCAAAAAGCCCGTTTTGTCCGTCAGAAGTTCGGATACGACTGTTTTGCCGACGACACCGGCCTGGAGGTAGACGCTCTGGACGGCCAGCCGGGCGTCTACTCGGCGCGTTATGCCGGAGATGAGTGCGACAGCTACGCCAATGTACAGAAACTGCTCCGCAAGCTGTCGGGCGTTACCAACCGGAGCGCCCGCTTCCGGACGGTGATTGCCTTGATGCTGGGCGACGAGGAGCATTTGTTCGAGGGGATTGTCAGCGGACAGATTGCAGATGACATGCGCGGTGAAAGCGGATTCGGCTACGACCCGGTCTTCATTCCCGACCGCCATGTGAAAACGTTTGCCGAACTGAGCAACTCCGTCAAAAACTCCATCAGCCACCGCGCGCAGGCCGTCTCCAAACTGGCCGCTTTTCTGGCAAAGGTAAAGTAGCGGCAAGTTTACAGTATATATAATGTAAAGCAAACGATGAAGACGAAGAGATCGACGAATGTGCGGGGAATGATCCTTTCCCTGCTTCTGCCGTTGTGCCTGCCGCTCGTTGCACAGCAGGTAGGCGAATGGCGTTCCTACCCGGCTACGTATAACACGACGAAGGTGGCCGAAACGGGACGCCAGGTGTTTGCCGTCGCCAACGGAACGCTCTACAGCTACGGGAAGGAAGACGGCCGCGTGACGGTTTATTCCCGGCAAACCGGCCTCAACGATACGGACATTCAGTGGATCGGATACAACGTTTCCGCAAAAACGCTGCTCGTCATCTACACCAACGGGAATATCGACCTCATGTGCGAGGACGGTATCTACAACCTGCCTTACCTGAAAAATACAACCGCCATTCGCGACAAGGAGATCTACGACGTTTACTTTCACAACGAAAATGCGTACGTGGCAGCCAGGTTCGGAATCATGGTTGTCAGGCTGGGCAAAAAGGAAATTGCGGAAACCTACCGGCTGGACATGGCCGTGTACGGCGTCTGCATACAGGGCGAGACCGTCTACGCCGCTACGGAAACCGGCCTCCTCAAGGCTGCCGTAAACGACAATCTGGCCGACATCCACAACTGGAGCACGCAGGACTTGCCTTCCGATGTCAGGGCGAGGAACCTACGCCAGCTGTGCGAATTTGAAGGGAAACTTTGTTTCCGGGTGGATAGCAGCGGCGTGTTCTATCTGGAACCCGGAGGCGCAGTCAACACCCTGATGAGGCATACGTGGCTGAACGGAATGAAAATCATCGCCGGACGCCTGATTGCGTATACCTCGTCCGGTTTGTTTGTTTACGAATCGCTGGGCAGCTACGAAACCGTCAATCCGGGCGTCATCAACGACCTGTCCGGCCTGGCGAGTGACGGAACCTATTGGCTGGCATCCGGGGAAGACGGCTTAACCGGTATCCGGAAGACGGCGGACAACCGGTACGAAACAATTGTTTCCGGCCTCAACCTCGACGGCCCGAAACGCAACCTCTCCGCCTTCCTGAAGTTTCACGACCAGAAGTTGTGGATTGCCGGCGGCGGACGCTCCAAAACCGTCCGCTACTATAATCCGGGAACGCTGATGAATTATCGGGACGGTCAATGGTTTAATTTTGACGAGAACGCGGTCAGCCAGAGTGTCGGGTTTACTTGCCTGGATTATACCGCCGTCGCGATAGATCCCGACGACGAGTCTCACTTTTTTGTCGGCACCTGCGGCGAAGGCGTACTGGAGTATAAGGAGAACGTTTTTGTCCAGCTGTATGATCAAACGAACAGCGCCTTGCAATCCACCGTTCCCGGCGCCCGTTACGTCCGCGTGCAAGGCTTCGGCTACGACAGGGACAAAAATCTCTGGATGACGAACAGCGAGGTCAATAACGGGATCGTCGTCCGCAAAGCCGACGGTACGTGGCTGTCGCTCTATTATCCGGGCGTTGCCAATGCGTATTTCGTCGATCAGATACTGATTACCTCCAAAGGCTATAAGTGGGTCAATGTACCGCACAGCAGCAGTTCGCCCGGTATCCTTGTCTTCGACGACAAAGGCACCCTGGACAACACCTCGGATGATGTGTTCAATTATTTTTCTTCCTTCAAGGGAGCCTCCGGCAGCGCCATTGATGCCAGCGCCTATTATAGCATGGTCGAGGATTTGAATCATGAAGTCTGGATCGGCACCAACAAAGGCCCGGTGATCTGTTCGGTACCGAACAGAGCCATTGAGAATCCGGACAATCTGTATTGCAGCCAGATCGTGCGCGAGGATGAGAACGGACAACGGTACTATTTCCTGAACGGCGAAGAGGTGCACGCCATCGCAGTGGACGGCGGCAACCGGAAATGGATCGGTACTACCTCTTCGGGCGTCTTCCTTGTCAGTCCCGACGGGTCGGAGACGATTCACCATTTCAATACGGACAATTCTCCGCTATACTCCAACAATATTTTGAGCATCGCCATCAATCACCGGACGGGCGAAGTCTTTTTCGGCACCGACAAAGGTCTGATCTCCTACCGCGGGGAAGCGATAGAAGCCTCCGGACAGTATGCCGACGTGTATGCCTATCCGAATCCGGTGCGGCTGGCGGTCGACAATCAGGTCATCATCACCGGACTGGTTGGCGACTCGAACATCAAGATCACCGACTTGTCCGGCAACTTGATTTACCAGGGGAAATCCGCCGGCGGGCAAATGGCATGGAATTGCCGCAACCGCAGCGGGAATCACGTGGCTACCGGCATCTACTTGGTGCTGGCTTCCACTTCCGGAGCCAAAGAAAGCGTAGTGACGAAAATCGCTGTTGTACGATAAAACCCATTCCGTAACATGTCATTCCTCAAGAAACTGCAACACGGCTATATCTGGCGACGCATCTTCGTGGAGCGGTTGACGGAACCGCTCCACCAGAACCAGCTTGCCATCCCTGTCTTTCTGTTCGGGTCATACCGCGCCCGGATCGCTTTCGATCTGATCCTTCGGCAGCAGCACGCCTTCGGTTTGCTGAAGGCGGCTGACCGGGCTTCCAAATCAGGGCTGAGGGCGATCAGCGTCATCGAGTTTGGCGTAGCGTCGGGCGCAGGATTGATAAATATTCAGCGCATTGCCGGCCGGATTGCGAAAATCACTGGCATACGGTTCGACATTTATGGCTTCGACAATGTCACGGGCATGCCCCCGCACAAGGATTACAGGGATCATCCGGATTTGTACCGCGAAGGCGACTATCCCATGAATTATGAACGGTTGCACGGGAAGTTGAATCCCGGCGTCCGTATCATTCAGGGAAACATCAGGGACAGGGTGAAGACTTTCCTCGAAGCACTTTCGCCGGAGGCTCCCATCGGGTTCGTTTCAGTTGACGTGGATTATTATTCGTCGACGGTGGATGCGCTGACGGTTTTTGACGGTGATCCGGAGAAATACGCAGACCTGGTTTATCTTTATTTCGATGACATTCACAAGGAAGAACACAACCATCGTTGCGGCGAGCTGTTGGCCATTGACGAATTTAACCTCCGGCACGACAAGCGGGTCATTGAGCCGCATGCCTTTCTGGCAAGTCAGCGGGTTTTCAAACAGGCTTCGTGGCTGAAGCATATTTATTTCCTGCATGTTCTGGATCACAAGCGCCGGAACGAAGCACATGCCGGACAGCCCCGGACGCTGGAAAACCCTTACCTGTGATACATGTCTGTCCAGCCTGTTTTTTCTCCAGACGTTTCAGGAAGAAACGGTTTTGATTTCCTGCGACTGGTTTTTGCTTTTTCGGTATTCATCGCCCATTTCGGCGAGTTGACGACGGTTACGCCGCTGTGGTGGCCAATTACGTCGGCGATGGGCGTAGCCGGCTTTTTTGTCATCAGCGGCTTCCTGATCACAAGAAGTTATTACCGGAGTGCGAGTTTGTGGACGTATTGCGGCAAACGCATCCGGCGGATTGTGCCGGCCTACGTGCTGGTCGTAGTTGCCTGCGCCGTATTGTTGTCTTTGGTAAGTACGCTTCCCGCATCGGACTATTTTACATCCAACGGCTTTTACAAATACACAGTTGCCAATTTGTCTTTTCTGAATTTCCTGCAACCGACGTTGCCCGGCGTATTTGCGGATCATGCCTTTCCGTACGTCAACGGCGCCTTGTGGACGATCAAAGTGGAATTGGCTTTGTACGCGACGGTACCGTTGCTGGCGTTTTTCCTGCGGCGAAAACCTGTTTTCGTCCTGTGCGCAGTCTATCTTCTGTCTTATCTGTTCGACGGTTACATGTCTTTCCTTCACGAATCTACCGGAAAGGAGTTGTATTTGATCCTGGAGCGGCAGTTTCTGGGTCAAATCCGCTTTTTCATAGCAGGAATCATCTTGTTGTTTTATTTCGACTTCATCACAAAGCATCATATTCGCTGGTTTTTGCCTGTAGCTGCGCTCGTTTTCTTGATGAGATATTTTCTGGTCGGACACTGGTTGATTGAATTGACCTATCCGATCGCGTTTGCCGTCCTGATTATTTCGTGTGCCTATTATTTCGGCAAGCTGTCAGTTGTTTCACGCTGTGGCGATTTCTCGTATGGATTTTATCTGTATCATTATCCGGTGATCCAGCTATTTTTGTATATCAATTGGATGAAAGATCATCCGGCCGGTTTATTCCTGACCTGTTTTTGTGTTATACTGTTATTTTCCGCTCTGTCCTGGCATTTGCTGGAGAAGCGTATCCTTCGACGCAATTTGTCAGTTTGACCATGGGATGAAAAAGGATACAGGTTTCTCGCTAAAAGTATGAACCTGCCGTTCGTGTTACTCTTTGCGGTGATCACATGATGAAAATGAAATCCAATTTCTGAAATTTAAAATTTTAAATCAGACAAATTCAGCGATTTGAGATTTTGTTGAGAAAAAACATTCGAAATAATTTGGAGGGAGAGAAAAAGATTTCTATCTTTGCACCCGCTTTGAGAGAGAAGCGCGGAATAAAGGCGGACAAGACATGGACAGATCAGAGTGCTTTTGACAAAAACCGGAACTGAACTGGAGTTTGAAAAAGGCGGTTTGAAAATTTGGAGGGGAAAAAGAGAATCCCAATTTGTGCCGATCGTTTTTATACGAAAGAGAGTTCTTTGAAAGATTTACATAAAACAAGATGTAGTACAAGAGAAGAGGCCTGCCGGCGGGATGCCGGCGGGGCGTCGTTTTGTTTCCGCGTGCCGCGGCTGAAAGGCTGCGACGGTTGCGGGGAGGAGACGGCAGGAAGAAGTACCGTCAAGAGAAAACAGGAAGGGAAAGAAAAACGGGAATCCGGAGCAAAGGGAAAAAACAAGAAAACAACAACGATGAAGAGTTTGATCCTGGCTCAGGATGAACGCTAGCGACAGGCTTAACACATGCAAGTCGAGGGGCATCACGGGTAGCAATACCTGGTGGCGACCGGCGCACGGGTGCGTAACGCGTATGCAACCTGCCTGCCAGAGGGGGATAGCCCGTCGAAAGACGGATTAATACCGCATGAAACAGGGGCTCCGCATGGAGATATTTGTTAAAGATTTATTACTGGCAGATGGGCATGCGTTCCATTAGGCAGTTGGCGGGGTAACGGCCCACCAAACCGACGATGGATAGGGGAACTGAGAGGTTGGTCCCCCACACTGGTACTGAGACACGGACCAGACTCCTA
>JAITQL010000245.1 GCA_031288935.1 Tannerella sp. | reverse complement strand
AGTGATGAAAAATAATCAAGTGATAACAACAGGCAAACAAACTTTTACAGGTTATTCAGTTTACGTAGCCGAACGTGGAATTCTCGAACTTTTCCTTCTGCACTCTTCCGGCCGTCGGGTGACTGCGTCCGCGTCGCGCCAGACGGGGAAGCGGGCGCGGAAGGTATCAAGGGCGGACTTGCGGAGCGTACACGTCAGCAGACGTTCCTCCGTATCACCCGCATCCGCCAGCTGTTCGCCGCGCGGCGAACAGACCGTCGAGCCGCCCTGATAGGCCAGTCCCGTGCCGTCGACGCCCGTGCGGTTGACTCCGCATACATAAGCCATGTTTTCCACGGCGCGCGCCGGCAGCAGGATCTGCCATGCGTGCCGCCGCGCTGCCGGCCAGTTGGCCGAATAAACGAGCACGTCGTACGCATTGCCCGCATTGCGGCTCCAGACCGGGAAGCGCAAGTCGTAGCACACCAGCGGGCAGATCTTCCACCCGCGCCACGCCACGATCAGCCGTTCCCGTCCCGCCGCGATGCAACGGTCTTCGCCTCCCATGCGAAACAGGTGTCGCTTGTCGGCAAAAAAAGCCTCGCCGGAGGGCGTAACGAAAAACGTGCGGTTGTAACACCTCCCGTTTTCTCCGGCCATGAAACTGCCCGTGACAGCCATCCCGTACTCCGCCGCCCAGCGCCGGAGCGTCGACACCGTATCGCCCTCCATCCCCTCGGCCAGTTCCGGGGTACGGATCGACCCCGTCGTAAACAGCTCCGGCAGCACCGCCACGTCCGCCTGTCCGCACAGCCGGCTCAGCAGCCGCCCGTACGCCTTCAGGTTCGCAGCCCGGTCTTCCCACGCAATGCCCGCCTGCACCAGTCCAATCCGCAATTCATCCTCTTTCATGACTTTCCGAATCGGATTACCCTTTGAATCCTTGAATTTTTGAATTTTTGAATCTCATGATTCTCCGAAGCGTTCGCGATGACGTCCCCTCATGCCCCGGTAGTACGAGCGGATGGTCTGTATGTCCGCATCGGCATTGCCCGTCGGGTAGAACGTAGTCCCGATACCCAGCTCCTTCCGTCCGTAGTCGATGTAGGCCATCTGGATAGGCACCTGCGCCTTGAGGGCGATGTAGTAAAAGCCGCGTTTCCATTCGTCGACCTTGCGCCGGGTGCCTTCGGGCGTGATCACGAGCCAGAACGACTTGCGCCGGCGAAACTCCCCCGCCAGCTGTTCCGTTCGCGACATGTGCTTCCCCCGGTTCACCGGTATCCCCCCCATCGTCCGGAACAGAAGGCCAAGCGGCGGGAAAAACCATTCCTTTTTAATAAGAAAACTGGTACGGCGTCCGATGGCCACGCCAAACAGCTGTCCGACCAGGAAGTCGAAATTACTGGTATGCGGCGCCAGACAGACCACGCACTTGGGCATGTCGTTGCCCGAAGACCCCATTGTCCAGCCCAGCCGCGCCAGCAACCACCGGCTGATTTTTTTCCTCATGGCAACCTCCCGGCTAAAAGGGTTGCACACTGCATGAAGCTGTATCTTGTCATAGGATATATCCGTTTTTGAAATTTGATTACCGGGCAAAGTTAATGAATAAATCGGCCATTGTCCAGTCGGATAGCTTTTTTTATGTATCCTGTCCCCCAAGTCTGAAAAAGATGCAACGGCGCCTGACCGATTGCATATCCGGCTATACAAAGACATTAACCGACAGGCAAACCGGGGAATTTGCATCTTGCGCAGCAGGCAAATTCTGCGGAATCTTTTGCTGCGAAATGATAGAGTTCTTTTGCTTCCCGGATGGTCTTGACGGCGTCGCCGGGAGGAATATGCAACGCTTTTGCCGTGTCTTCTACTTCCAGCGGATTGGTTTCGTCTATGTTTGCAAGCGGGAGTATGACTTTTAGGCAATTGAGATGCTCCAGTCTCGAATCGTTCAGTCTCTCCAATCCAAACACCTCGATGGATGTTTGCCCTTTCAAGTTGCCGTCAATGGCTACGGGCACTTCTTCTCTGAAAGTTATAAACCCGGCAGGGTCTTCTTCTGTCGGATGAATCAGCAGGCGGTCTTCCTCTTCCAACGGATTGGAATGGATATGATTCGGTTTCCTGCTGCTTTCGCTGTTTAGCGGGAAATGGTTTTTCTTGTAGTTTGTGTTACACACTGCACAGGAAAACATCAAGTTACTCCATTCGTAGGCCAACCAATAATATCCGGGATAGGTGTACTTTCTTTCGTCTTTCTTTACGTAAGCTGCTTTAGGACGGAAATGTTCTACCACTCCATCGCTGTTACCCGTAAAGCTGGCTTCACAATAACAGCATTTCCCGTGCTGGTCTTTTTTCAACTGCTCTTTTACGGTTGAGTCGCCATATATTTTCTTGTCAAAATGCATCGCTATATGCTTGCCCTTACCGGATAAACCAGAACCTGTATACTTTTTGTAAGCAGCTTTCAATTTGGCTGTTTTTTTCGCTCCTTTTGTTGCCAGTATGGACGGAGGCGTCGCCGATTTGTTGATTTTAATCATGATCCTGTCGTCTTCTTCCGGGCATCTTCCAATTTTTCCGCGAAACTGCGTAAAACAGTCATGGCGTCTATTTCTCCTTTCGTTTCGCCAACGGGCATGGCATCCGTTTCCCGATTCAAACGTTCCAGTTCGCTCCGTTCTTCCTCGCTTAGCCGGTTTTTTTTCAACAATTCCCTTCTTCTTTTCAGGAGGCGTTCGGTTTCTTTCGGGCGGGCTTCCTTCAATCCGAACAAATCGCCGGTCAGAACCTGGTCTATCCGCCAACTCTTTACCGTCTCCGGGTCGTTGATGATCCGGACATGGTCGTCCGCCTTTTTGAGCAAGACCAGATTCGCGTTCAAAGCAGCCTGTGCAATCAAAGGGCTGTGCGCCGTAACGATGAATTGTGTTTTGGGAAACGTTTTTGTCAGGTTGGCGATGATTTCCCTTTGCCAGGCAGGGTGCATGTGCAAATCTATTTCGTCCAGCACCAGAATGGCCGGTTCGTCAAACGGATTGTCGGACTTGTCGTGAAAGTAAATCATATTCGCGGCAAAATCAATCAGCCAGGCGACCGTTGTTTTATAACCCAAGCCGAGGTCATTCAGGTTGACCCACCCGAAATCCGTCTTTACCCGAACTTCCCTTTGCAGACGTCCGGCCTTTACTGCCTTAATATCCTGCACGCCTTCCGGCAGCGCCTTCAGCAGAAGTTCTTTTACCCTGTCCTGCTTCCGGCTGCCCTTCCTGCTTTTAGCCGTTTCGCAGTCCAGCCGCAAAAAATATTCGGACGAATCGGGCAGGAAGGCGTCGTCTTTAAACAGGGTTTCACTGATACGGGTGAAACGGTCATCCGGCAACGATCTCTCCGCCATCCTGCGGTTGGCGCCGTAGGCAAAGCAACAGGAAGGAATGGCGGGAAAAAAAATCCCGTTCGGTATGACGTTTTTATGGTTTCTCCTGTTGATACAAGAGATGGCTTCGGGCAATTCTTTTTCCATGAAAGGCGTCTTGCATCTGGATACCGTTAATTCTAAAATCGAATCCTGTTCCCCGTCCTGATGTTTCGTATCCCAACCGCCTGCCAGGCTACGAAAATCCGCAACACGTTTTACGTTTTCGTCATTCTCCTCCTCATGTAGAGGAGGAGACAACAAAGAAACAATACTCCGCAAAAGAGTAGTCTTTCCGGTAGCATTATCGCCGAGGATAACAGTCCATTGAGAGATATTCCCTTCGCTGTCGGTAAAATTAATCCGTTGCCTCTTTCCGAAGCATCTGACATTTTCTATCTCCAACCTCTTCACGTAATAATATTGTATGCTTTTATCTCTGTCCGGATTGGCGTTTTCATCTTTCTGTTGCTCAAGTTTCTGTTGTTCTTCGATTGACATAAGACTGTTATTTTTAGAATCCCTGCAAAGGTAATGTATTTTCCTTTGCGCTCGAATACTATTTCTATATCCCCTCGATTGTTCTTAACCCGCATGGCCGTCCGTCAGGTTTGCATCCACCCGTGCCCTCCCGACAAAACTGCCACTGCAGGAAGCGCCGCCGTCCCTGCAACCCGCCTCTCCCCCGACCCCTCTCCACAAGAGAGGGGAGCGAGGGTTTCCGGCACACGGTTTGCCATACGGTAGCAGCTATCCTGAATGAAACAGCGCGAATCTTTGAATCTTTTGCCCCCCCAATCGCTGCGCTTCATTGGGGGTTAGTCATATTGAACACTGCGTGTTCTGCCGTCACGTGCAGATGCTCTGTCCGCCCCGTCCGCCCGTGCGGATGGACACGGAAACCGTGCGGCATGCAGGGGCGCACCCGTGTGTGCGCCCTTCCATGCGGACAACACCGGGGCGCATACACACCCGGGGTGCACACACAGGTGCGCCCCTACGACCGCCCGTGTCACCAACCGTAACCCCATCCTCGCAAACGGCGGAAGGGCAACGCCCTTTAAGCAATCTTCTGTCCCGTTGGGGACAGGATGCCGGTAGAAAATGGCATGAATCAACTACTGTCAATGACAGTAACCGATTTTACTTTTATAAATCGACTACTGTCAATGACAGTAACCGTATTTACTTTCATAAGTCGACTACTGTCAATGACA
>JAITQL010000227.1 GCA_031288935.1 Tannerella sp. | reverse complement strand
CTATGCCATTGTCAACAAGCTGGTCGAGCTGAACGAGGTGAAAGACCTCTGACCCGCCCTTCCCCCTCCCCGGCATCCGGGAATCCTGCTGGAAAATGAACCGTTCATTGAGTTCAATGAAAGACTCGTTGAGGTAAATGGACGGTTCATTTTTGAAAATAACTCCCGGACATTGAACCTGGAACTTTTTCATTGCACAAAACCGTTCCGCGTAAAGTAGATGGCATCGCATAAAAGAAGAAAAGCGAAAGAAAACGTGCGGCGCGAGAAAAAAATGTATAGCTTTGCAGCAAATCAAAAATAACGGAAAGTATGAAAGAAAACGTAAGACGGAAAAAAGGATTGGAAGCGATGAAAAACGCTTCGGCGGCAGGCACGAAAACACTCGTCCTGCTTGTTTTGTTAACGGTATTCCACGGGGTGGCACAGGCGTATCAGCCGGAATCCGTAATGTGGTACAGGCAACCTGCCGGGGAGTGGCACGAAGCGCTTCCGGTCGGCAACGGACGCCTGGGGGCGATGGTATACGGCGGTTATCCGCAGGAAATCATCCAGCTCAACGAAGAAAGCCTTTGGGCAGGCAGTAAAAGCGAAGCCAACGCGGATGCGGCAGCGCGGATGCCGGAGATTCAGCAGCTTTTAATCGACGGCGACATCAGCCGGGCAGCAGACTTGTCGGAGACGTACCTGAAAAGCGATCCGATGTGGATTCGTTCCTATCAGTCGTTTGGCGAACTGAAGCTGGATTTCTTCGACAGAGGCGCGCCGGAAGCGAAAAACTATCGCCGGGAACTCAATCTCGAAACCGGCGTGGCCTCCACAGTCTATGAAGCGGGAAACACGCGCTATGAAAGGGAACTGTTTATTTCCGCGCCGGACAATGTCCTGGCGCTCCGGCTGACGGCCGTCGGGACGGACAAGCTCACCTTCCGCCTTTCCTACGCCCGCGAACAGGATGCAACGGCGTATCCCGCTTCGGCAAACGAACTGGAGATAAAGGGACAGATTGTAGACCTGCCGGTCGTTGACGCCGGCGAAAACGGACTGCACATGAAGTTTGCCGGACGCATTCGAGGCGTGAACAGGGGCGGTCGCCTGACGGCGGTGAACAACAGCTTCTTTGTGGAAAACGCCGACGAAGTCGTTTTCTTCCTGACGGCCGCGACGGACTACAACTTCGAAAAGCTGGACACAGACCGCAGCATCGACCCGTCGTCCGTCTGCAAGGGCATCCTGGACAAGGTAGACGCCCGGAACTACGCTGCTGTCCGGCAGCGGCATATCGCCGAACACGGCGCGCTGATGAACCGGCTGCATTTCACGCTGGGAAAAGACGGTCCGGGCAACATCCCGGTCGACGAACGGCTGCAGCGCGTGAAAGACGGTGCAACCGACCTGGCGCTCGTGGCGCTCTATTTCCAGTACGGACGATACCTGCTGGTCAATTCTTCACGCGCGCCGGGCGTACTTCCCGCCAACCTGCAAGGCATCTGGTGCAAGGACATGCAGGCGGCGTGGTCGTCGGATTTCCATACGAACATCAACATCCAGATGAACTACTGGCCGGCGGAAATCTGCAATCTCCCGGAAACGGTGATTCCCTTCTCGCGGATGATTGATGCGCTGAGAACGCCCGGCCGCGTGACGGCGCAAAAAACATACAATGCCAAAGGCTGGACGATGAATCACCTGACCGACCCGTTCGGCCGCACGGCCATCAGCGACGGCGTAGGCTGGGGCACCTTCCCCATTGCCTCTTCCTGGCTCGTGCTGCATCAATGGGAACACTATCTCTTTACGGGCGACGAAGCCTATCTGCGGAACGAAGCCTATCCCTGCATGAAAGAGGCGGCCGAGTTTATCCTCAGCTACATGGTGAAGGATAAAAACGGCCACTGGGTGACAGCGCCCTCCAATTCGCCGGAAAACGCCTACATACTCGATGGCAGGCAATACAAATTCACCTACGCGGCAACCGTCGACATAGAAATCATCACCGAGCTGTTCCGTGCCTGCCTTCAGGCAGAGAAAGTCCTGAAGCAGGACAAACCTTTCGGAAAGCAACTGGAAAGCGCCCTGAAAAAACTTCCTCCGATCCGCATCAGCGAACGCTACCACACCATTCAGGAGTGGATAGAGGATTACGAAGAGGTCGAACCGGGACACCGGCACATCTCGCACCTTTTCGGACTGCACCCCGGCACAACGATCACTTCGGCCACGCCCGTCCTGTTCGAGGGAGCGAAAAAGACGCTGGAGCGCCGCCTGTCGAACGGAGGCGGACACACGGGCTGGAGCCGTGCATGGGTCATCAATTTCTATGCCCGGCTGCTGGATGGGGAAAACGCAGGAAACCACGTGCAGGCGCTGCTTGCCAAGTCGACGTTGAATAACCTGTTCGATACGCATCCGCCGTTCCAGATAGACGGCAACTTTGGCGGAACAGCCGGCATTGCCGAGATGCTGCTGCAAAGTCATAACGGAGAATTGCACCTGCTGCCTGCCTTGCCGTCCGGATGGCAGGAGGGTGAAATCACCGGCTTGCGTGCACGTGGCGGTTGGATTGTCGACCTTAAATGGGAAAAAGGCGTACTGACCTCCGCCCGTATTTTTTCAAAGGAGGGAGGGAAATGTAAAATCCATTATAAAGAGCGAACCGGAACCGTTTCCGTTAAAGCGGGAGAGGAATATGTATATCCGGAGGGCTGATAATTATACGTTATAGCCAAAAAAAACGAATTATTCCGGTTTAGGAACATATTTTCCGTTTATTTAGCCTGAAAAATTTTTTCGTTCCGCAAGTTCGTTCTAATTTTGCGACATAAATTTAAGTGGGCGGAAAGATGGACAAGATTATAAATCAAATGGAGATGATTGAACATAAAGTAAGTGAGATGATTGAAAATAGTGAAACCTTTCAAATGTTGAAAGATGAATTGCAATCATTATTTATTGGATTATTTGTTTGTACGGTAAGTTTAGCTGTTGTTGGAACTTTAGTTTTTTTGGTATTAAAGTGAGATTTGTCAGGAAATCGGTCAGAGGGAAATCTTCTGGCCGATTTTTATTTTATACGCCGTGCATGATTAATAACCCGGTGATGCAAGTCCACCACGAAGATCGGCAGTTACCAACCGTTAGCCAGAGGCAAAACTGTCCATCGCGAGGTGGAATCCGAAGGAAGCCACAGGCAACCCCCCGAACCGGAGCACACGAACGACATCGGGCATACCAAAACCGGACGGGTTTGCCGAACAAAATGAAGTCCGATGACTACTTTTGAATCTTTGAAAAACGCCCAAAGATTCAAAATATTCATGAAACAGGCTGATTTTCTCATTCACTTTCCATACTTTTGCCCGCGATTATATACGAGCAATTATATCTATGAAGACATTAGAACGTTTAGTAGCAGACAAACTGCTAAAAATTAAAGCTGTAAAATTACAGCCTGCCAATCCGTTCACATGGGCGTCCGGATGGAAATCTCCTATTTACTGTGACAACAGGAAAACGCTTTCCTACCCGGTCATACGTAACTTTATCAAGCTGGAACTGGCGCGGATCATTACCGAAAAATACGAACACGCCAATGCCATTGCGGGTATCGCTACCGGCGCCATTGCTCAGGGGGCGATGGTGGCCGATTTGCTGGGACTCCCGTTTGTGTACATCCGTTCTTCTCCCAAGGATCACGGCCTGGAAAACCTGATCGAGGGCGAACTGAAGCCCGACTCGAAGGTGGTGGTCATTGAAGACCTTGTCTCTACGGGCGGAAGCAGCCTCAAGGCGGTTCATGCGATACGCAACTTCGGGTGCGAAGTGATCGGGATGCTTGCGATTTTCACCTATGGCTTTCCGGTTTCCGAACAGCAATTTAAAAAAGCCAGGGTGACGCTTACGACCCTGTCGAATTACGATGCCGTCATTGAAGAAGCCGTTCGAACCCATTACATTGACGAATCGGAAATAGCCGTTTTGCAGAGGTGGCGGGAAGACCCGGCCAACTGGGAACCGGAGGCTTGAATGCAATAACGTATTAATAACAATGAATCATGATTGATTTCAACAGTGAAGTAAAAACCGTTCCCTACAGCGACGGGAAGGTGTTTGCCGTACTTTCCGACCTGTCCAATCTGGAGCGGGTCAGGGAGCGTATTCCACAGGAAACCGTCCAGAACCTTTCGTTCGACAGAGACCGGTGCAGTTTTGACGTCTCCCCGCTGGGACGGATCGAGTTGCGGGTCGTGGAGCGCGTACCGAATCAAACCGTCCGCTTCGAGACGGCCAATTCGCCCATCCCGCTGCTTCTTTTGATTCAATTGAAGCCGGAAAGCGAAACGGTCACGGAAATGAGGATGACTCTGCGCGCCGAATTGAATCCCGTGCTCAGGACAATGGTGTCCAAGCAGATGAAAGAGTTGGTGGACAAACTGTCCGGCCTCGTTGCCGCAATATCTTACGACTAAACTTTATCAGGTATGGCTCGGAAACTGTGGGAAAAAAACGTGCAGACCGACAGGATGGTCGAACGCTTCACCGTCGGGAAAGACCGGGAGATGGATCTTTACCTGGCCAGATATGACGTGCTTGGCTCGATGGCGCATATCAGGATGCTCGAATCGGTCGGACTGCTTGCGCACGACGAATTGCAACTGCTTCTTGCCGCCCTGAAGGACATCCACGCGCTTGCCGAAAAAGGCGCCTTTGTGATCGAAGACGGGGTGGAAGACGTACACTCCCAGGTGGAGCTGCTGCTTACGCGGAAATTGGGCGACACGGGTAAAAAAATACACAGCGGGCGTTCGAGGAACGATCAGGTGCTGCTCGACCTGAAGCTTTTTACGCGAGCGCAGATACAGGAACTCGCGGGACTGGCTTCGGATCTGTTTGACGTGCTGATTGCGCAGAGCGACCGCAACAAGGACGTACTCATGCCCGGTTACACGCATCTGCAAATCGCAATGCCTTCCTCGTTCGGTCTCTGGTTTGGAGCCTACGCGGAAAGTCTGGCGGATGATTTGTTACTCATGCAGGCAGCCTATAGGATATGCAACCGCAATCCGCTGGGTTCGGCAGCCGGATACGGATCGTCCTTCCCCCTGAACCGGAGCATGACTACGGAATTACTCGGTTTCGATTCATTAAACTATAATGTGGTCTACGCGCAAATGGGACGCGGAAAAATGGAACGCACGGTTGCTTTTGCCATGGCCGGCATGGCGGCTACACTTTCAAAGCTGGCAATGGATGCGTGCCTGTTCAACAGCCAGAATTTTGCGTTTATCAAGCTGCCGGATGCATTCACCACCGGCTCCAGCATCATGCCGCACAAGAAGAATCCGGACGTGTTTGAGCTGACGCGCGCCAAATGCAATAAAATCCAGGGATTGCCGCAACAAATCACCTTGATCGGAAACAATCTGCCGTCCGGATACTTTCGCGACCTGCAAATCATCAAGGAGGTTTTTCTGCCTTCGTTTGACGAATTGAAAGACTGTCTGCGGATGGTCACGCAAATGATGGGCGAGATCGAAATAAACGGACACATTCTGGACGATACAAAATACGCATTGCTTTTCAGTGTGGAAGAAGTCAATCGCCGCGTATTGGCCGGCGTGCCTTTCCGGGATGCCTACAGGCAGGTCGGACTGGAGATCGAGGCCGGAACATTCGTAGCCGACCCGACCGTTCATCACACTCATGAAGGGAGTATCGGGAACTTGTGCAACGAACAAATTGTGCGCCTGAAACGGGAAATCTTGCAGGAGTTTGCATTTGAAAAGGTCAACCGGGCGGAAAAACAACTGTTGAACGTGCAGTAATAAGGAGGACATTTATGAAACCGTATCTTATCTTTTTGTTGTTGCTGTGTGCTTCGTGCGTAAAAATGGAAGACCCCATCGGCAATTATCCGGTATACCTGAGACTGGATTTGAGTAACAAGGACAAGGAACTCCGCCCGATAAACAGCAGTAAGGCATATACCGAAAAGAACATCAACATGAATATTGAACGTGCCGGTTTCGGCGGGGTGTTGGTTGTACACGCGGTGGATGACCGGTTCCATGCATTTGATCTGGCTTGTCCCCACGAAGCAAGTCGCAGCGTATTGTTGGCAGCGGACGAGAACAACCTCTACGCGGTATGTCCCCGGTGCGGCAGCAAGTACGACATCGCTTTTGGCACCGGAGCGCCCGAGGGAGTAAGCAAATACTATCTGAAAAGGTACACGGTTTCCGAAAGCAATTCACAGCTAACCGTTAGCAATTAAGGACGTGATTTATCACACAAGTTTTTCGATTCCCTTTTGCAAAAACAAAAAACTTGTCTACCTTTGCCGGCGCATTTGCGAAGACGGCTCGGCGGGCGGTGCATAACTTGCCTTCAAAGCCTGACCCTGGCAAGACAAAAAAAATATTGCGGAAATAGCTCAGTTGGTAGAG
>JAITQL010000193.1 GCA_031288935.1 Tannerella sp. | reverse complement strand
GTTCGCGACGGTCGGTCTGACGGTACTCGGCGGCGCGCGCGGCGGCCTGCGCCTGTCGCACGCGGTTCCGGTTTTCCCACAGGGGGATGGACAGCCCCAGCGTGATGCCCTGATACTGCTGCCCAAGCACCTTTTCACTCATGTAACCGGCCGAAAGTACCGGCCAGGTAGCGGCCTTGCTCAGGCCGATCTGCCGGCGGCCGTTTTCCGTTTCCTGCCGGACGCAGGCCAGGAGGGGATGCTGCTGTTCGGCCTCGGCGTACCAGTCTTCGAAGTGCGGCGGAAAGGAGACGGCCGGATAGCGGTCGTCCCCGACTGTCACTTCCATGCCGCCGTTCATGCGCCGCAGTTCTGCCGTGACGGACTGGCGCTCTGCTTCCGCGCGCAACAGCCCGGCACGCGCGGCGGAGAGGTTCAGCATCGCCTTGTTGTGCTCCGGCAGACTGATATCGCCCGCTTTGAGCCGCGTCTCGCAGCTTTGCGCCAGCGCGGTGGCCTGTTCGAGACGCTCCTCCAGCAGGCGGTGCAGCGCGTTGCAGTAGATCATGTCCACGCAGAGGAGACTGGCTTCCAGCAGCAGGCGCATCCTTTCGGCACGGTACTGCAGCTCGGCCAGGCGGTTCCGTCCGGCGGCCAGGCGGCTCTTCATGCCCGCGAGCGTGGGGAGGTCGAACGACTGCGTGACGCGCACGTCCGTCCGGCTGCCGATCGGGGCGGGATTCCCCCACAGATAGTCGAAAGCCACCTCCGGGCCGGGAAGATACAGGCCGGTTTGGTTTTCCAGCTTTTGCGCCTCCACCTCCCCGCGCAGCGCCCGCAGGGTCGTGTTGTTGGCTTCGATCTCCTTCAGGGCAGCCTCGCTGTCCGTCTGCGCCGTCGCCGCTCCCCCCCCACACAGCAGAAGCAGAAGGAGGGGAATTGAGAATTGAGAATTGAGAATTGAGAATGGTGTCATTGTCTTTTGATTTTTTGAATCCTTGAATTATTGAATCTTTGAATCTTTGAATTTTTGAATCCCCTCGTACACGACGGGTATGATGAAGGCGTTGAGGAGCGTGGACGTCAGCAGTCCGCCGAGGATGACCTTTGCCATCGGACTTTGGATTTCGTTTCCGGGCAGTTCGCCTCCCAGGGCGAGCGGCAGCAGCGCGAGGGCGGACGTGAGGGCGGTCATGAGGATCGGATTCAGCCGGTCGAGCGATCCGCGCATGACGCTTTCGCGAAGGGAAGCGTCCCGGCCGTCCCGCAGGTCGTTGTACCGCGAGACAAGCAACATGCCGTTGCGCGTGGCGATCCCGAAGAGCGATATGAAGCCGATGATGGCGGGTATGCTGATCATTCCGCCGGTGAAATAGAGGCTGCATATGCCGCCGATCATGGCCAGCGGAAGGTTGAGCAGGATGACGAGAGCCTGTGCGATGTCGCGAAACTGTCCGTACAGGAGCAGAAAGATGACGAGCACGGCCAGGACGGAGGCGACGGAGAGGAGGCGCGATGCGGCCTGCTCGCTCTCGAACTGTCCGCCGTATTCCACACGGTAGCCCTCCGGCAGCACAACGCCGGATTCGATGCGGCGGCGGATCTCGTTCACCACGCTGCGCAGGTCGCGGCCGTCCACATTGGCAGAGATGACGATCCTGCGCGCAACGTTCTCGCGGTTGATGACGTGCGGCCCCGTCGCCGACCGTACCTCGGCAATCTCCTCCAGGGGGATTTTGCGGCCGCCGGCGTCCACCGTCAGGCCTTTGATCGCCGCAGCCGTCCCGCGGCTTTCGTCATTCACCTTGAGCGTGAGGTCGAAGACACGGTTCCCCTCGTACACCTGCGAAACGGTTTCGCCGGCCAGCATGACGCGGACGATTTCCGCGAACTCCGGCAGCGAAACGCCGTACCGGGCAAGCATCTCGCGCCTGGGACGGATCAGGAGCTGCGGACGTTCAACCTGTTGCTCCACATTCAGGTCGACCAGTCCCCCGATGTCCTGAATATTCGTCCTGATCCGGTTGCCCAGCGTGAAGAGCGTGTTCAGATCCTCACCGAAGAGTTTGATGGCGATGTTGGCCTTCGTGCCGGAGAGCATGTGGTCGATCCGGTGCGAAACGGGCTGCCCGATCTCCACGTTCACGCCGGGAATCACCGAGAGCCGTTCCCGGATGTCCGCCAGGACGGTTTCCCGGGAACGCCCGCCCATGCTATAGGGCGCCTCGATCTCCGACACGTTCACGCCGAAGGAATGTTCGTCCAGTTCGGCCCGCCCCGTCTTGCGTCCAACCGTCCGGATTTCGGGCACGTCGAGGAGCAGCATTTCGGCGATCCGGCCGGTTTTGTCCGATTCCTCCAGCGAAACGCCGGGAAAGGTACTGACGTTGATCGTAAACGACCCTTCGTTAAAGGGAGGCAGGAAACTTCGCCCCAGCAGGAAGAACAGGGTCAGGGCGGCGGCCAGCACGACGCCCGTCGCCGTCAGGACGCTCCGCTTGTGTCGCAGCGTCCAGCCCAGCGCCGCGGCATATCCCGTCTTCAGGCGGCGAATCAGGTACGGCTCCCGGTCGGACGAAAGGAAACGGAGCCGGAGAAAGGGCTGTTCCCTGCCCGGCAGGTAGCTGCACAGGACGGGCGTGAGCGTGAGGGCGACCGCCGTGGAGACCGTCAGCGCCACAATGAACGCAATGCCCAGCGGAACCAGCATCCGCCCCTCCATGCCCGAAAGGAAAAAGAGGGGAACAAAACCGGCGATGATGATGAACGTCGAGTTGAGAATCGGTATCCGCACTTCTTTCGAGGCGTCGAACACGACCGTCTTCAGCGCCTTTTGCTCCGCCGGAGGTTTCTGCCGGTTTTCGCGGAGGCGCTTGTGCACGTTCTCCACGTCGACGATGGCATCGTCTACCAGCGAACCGATGGCGATAGCCATTCCGCCGAGGCTCATCGTGTTGACCGTCAGTCCCAGGATCTTCAGCGTAATGATGGACATCAGCAGCGAAAGCGGGATCGTGACTAACGAAATCAGTGTCGTCCGCACGTTCATCAGGAACAGGAACAGGACGAGGACGACAAAGAGGCTGCCTTCAAAAAGCGATTGCTTCACGTTCCCGATCGCGCTCTCGATGAAGCGCGCCTGGCGGAAAATATCGGTGGATACGTGTACATCCTCCGGCAGCGAGGGTTGGAGAGCCGCCAGCGTCTGTTCCAGCTTTGCAGTCAGTTCGAGGGTATTGGTATTCGGCTGCTTCGTAACGGTCACCAGCACGGCGGCCTTGCCGTCGCTGGAGGCAGCGCCCAGGCGGGGCGCCCTGTTGCCGGTCCTGACCCCGGCAATGTCGTCGAGCAGTACCGGCGCGCCGTCGACGCTTCGGACAACGGATTTGGCCAGCTCCGCCACGTCGCCCGTCGCTATCATGCCGCGGATGATGTATTCACTGCCGTACTCGTACAGGACGCCGCCCGCCGCGTTCCGGTTCATGTCCTTCACGACGGCCAGCGCCTCGTCCAGTCCCACGCCGTAATGCTTCATCCTGTCGGGATGCAGCAGGATCTGGTATTCCCTGATTTCGCCGCCGATGACGGTCACCTGCGCCACGCCCCCCGTGGCAAGCAGCCCGGGACGGATCGTCCAGTCGGCCAGCGTCCGCAGCTCCTGCAACGAAGTCCTGTCAGCCGTCAGACCGATAATCAGCACTTCGCCCAGCACGGACGACTGCGGCCCCAGGGTGGGATTGCCCGTGCCGGGGGGCAGCGCTTCGCCCGCGACGGCCAGTTTCTCGGATACCACCTGCCGGGCACGGTAAATGTCCGTTCCCCAGTTAAATTCAACCCATACTACCGAAAAGCCGGTTGTGGAAGAAGACCGTACGCGGCGAACGTCCGTTGCCCCGTTCAGCGCCGTCTCCACCGGGAAGGTGACCAGTCGCTCCACTTCCTCGGGCGCCATGCCGCCGGCTTCCGTCATGACGACTACCGTGGGGGCGTTGAGGTCGGGAAAGACATCCACCTCCATTTCCGTAGCGGTATACACGCCGGCTATCAGCAGCAGGACAGCCCCTGCCAGTACAACCGGCCGGTTGTTCAGCGAAAATCCTATTATTCTGTTCAACATCGTTACTCTGTTTTAAGGATGATACGTCAATGACTGTGTGTATGGCCTTCGGGAATATGGCCGGCGTTCGCGGCCGCTCTCAGCTGGTAAACGCCATCCGTCACCAGCAGGTCTCCTGCTTCCAGGCCCCGGAGCACCAGCGTCCGTTCGCCGTCGGTTGCGCCGGGAGTCACCTCCTGCTTCCGGTATCCGTCGTCGTCCAGCCGGAGGTAGACAAAGTAATGTCCCTGCTCTTCCGTAAGGGCTGAAACGGGGATGGCGATGACCTGTTCCTGCGGTTCGCCGATCAGATAGACTTCCGCGAAAACGCCGGCCGGGAGATCATCCGCCGTATTGTCGAACTCGAAGGTGACGGGGATGTAAAACGACGACGGCCCGGAGGCTTTCCCGAACGAAACCAGGCGACCGTTCCTGTCCGACAGTTTATATAATGTATCACCGCCGGCGGAGGTTTTGAAATTCGCGCTGCGGACGTGCCGGAGGTCCCGGTAGTATTTACCCGGCGCTTCCGCCCTTAGCAGGAGCCGTCTGTTTTGTGAAATGACGGCGACGGGCTGTCCGGTGGACACGTATTCGCCCTGCCGGACAAAGCGGCGCGTGACGAATCCGCTGAAGGGCGCCGTCAGCTGCACGCCGGTCGGCGTGTGAGCGGCGGATTGCGCTTCGTAAACGGTTTTGGCCGTTTCGTAGCGCAGTCGCGCCTGTTCAAAATCCTTGACGGAGACGATCCGCTCCTTCACCAATTCTTCGGCGCGGAGATATTCTTTCAGCGCCGCCTCGCAGGTTATCTTTGCCCTGACGACCGGGTCGCCTTCGGGCAGGTTGGCGGAGGAGATGCCGGCAACGGCCTCACCGGCCTTCACCGCCGTCCCGTCGGTAATGGACGGGTTCGCAAAGGCAACGATTCCGCTGGCCGTTGCAGCAAGGGTGATTTCTTCCCCCTGCGGCGTCTGTACCTCTCCGCCGGTTTTAATCACTTGAGTGAACGTTCCCGGCGTGACGGTTTGCACTTTTAGCCCAACCGCTTCGGCTTGTTTGCGGGTGAAATGGATTTCATCCGCAGGTTCCACTTCTTCGCCGCCGGTGAGGTGCGAATGTTCCCGGCAGCGCTCCTGCCCGTGCTCCTGTCCGTGTCCGTGCGAATGACCGTCGCCGGAGCACGCGGAAAAACAGGCAAAAAGAAAACAGGTATATGCTATATATGGTTTCATTTTTTCTTTCTTGAATGAATACTGATTTGTTGAAAAGATCAAAGATGCAAGGTTCAACGGTTCAGGAGTTCCCTGTTTAAACAGGGAACGCTGAACGTTTGAACGATGAACATCGGGCAAGTCAAGAAAGAGCGGGAGGGGCGCGCAAGCCGTTGCAGAGGCTTACGAAGACGGATTTGCAGAAGATCCGGCGTTCTTCTCCATATCCGGGCGGGCCGGTCAGTGTCCAGGCATGACTGTAGACGGATTCCTCCATCCGGAGGCAGATAAAGGGAAAGAAAGGAAACGCGGGATTGCGGTCGAACAGGACGACTTTGCACTTTATTTCGTGATCCGTCCTGGAGGAAACTACATAATCCGATTCAATGATACAGCCCGTTTTCCCTTCGCAGGAATCCTCGTGTCCGGTATGTTCGTCGTTGACGGCATCATCCTGTTCGCAACGTTCCGTCACAAGGCAAAAGCTGCCTTCATGATGATGATGCGGAATACATGTGAACGCCAGCAACAGCCACGCAGCCACAAAAACAACCGATATGGAAAAAGTACGTTTCAATCCTAAACTGAATTTGAATGCAAAAGTAAAACTTATTGATGAAAATCCCATACATCGAAGCAGGAAATCTTTGTCCGTCGATTTCAACGTGTCCATTCCCCGTCTCCCTCACCCCCCCAATCGCTGCGCTTCATTTAATCCTGTAAATCATGGTTCGGACAAAAGGAAGCATCCGCATCACGGCGGCAGTCCCATGCTTCGCACATTAGAAATAAAAAACGCACAGGTTTTTTTTATTCGAAATATTGTGCCGCGCCGTGATTATTGGTGATGTGACGCACTGCCCTGGTCTGACAATTCAAAAATTCAAAGATTCAAGGATTCAAAGATTCTTGCAGATTTTAATGACGCTTCATCTGCGGAAAACGAATATTTGAATCTTTGAATTTCTTCTTCCTTTCCGTTAAACAACTGTAATTATCAGGCAAAGGTGTTGCTCT
>JAITQL010000191.1 GCA_031288935.1 Tannerella sp. | reverse complement strand
CCGAACAGGTCTACCTCTGGCGTTCGGCCGAACTGATTGCCGGTTATTTCGGCAACCGCAACACGCCGCTCGTGGTTTCCAATGCCTGCATTTCGGGCGCCTGCGCGTTGCTGGCCGCTCGGCGGGCGTTGCAGGCCGGACGCTTTGAATACGTCGTCGTTGCCGGAGCGGATGTGCTGTCCCGCTTTATCATTGCCGGTTTCCAGTCCTTCAAGGCCTTGTCGCCGGAAAGATGTAAACCGTTCGACGCGCAACGCGCCGGATTGAATATCGGCGAAACGGCCTCTACACTGGTATTGACGGAACGGCCGGAGCAGGCCGGCGACGTCGTCCTGACGGCGGGCGCCGTCCGCAACGACGCGAACCATATTTCCGGCCCTTCGCGTACCGGCGAGGGCGCTTATCTGGCCTTGAAGCGCGTGATGGCCGGCATGGACAGCAACGAACTGGCCTTCGTCAACGCGCACGGCACGGCTACGCTCTACAACGACGAGATGGAGGCCGTCGCCATTACCCGCGCCGGATTGCAGGACGTTCCGGTGACAAGCCTGAAAGGATATTTCGGACATACCCTCGGCGGCGCCGGCATACTGGAAAGTATTGTCTCCACCCGTGCCCTGCGGGCGGGCATCATTCCGAAAACGGCCGGTTTCGACACGCACGGCGTCTCCAAACCGCTCCGGATTTCCACCTCGGTGCAGCCCACCGACCGCCGCCGCTGCATCAACATGCTGTCGGGCTTTGGCGGATGCAACGCCGCATTGATGTACACCCTTGTAAAGTAACGGAGGATGGAGATTCGGATCAAAAAGCATATACGGATAACGCGCGGAAAGATACGGTTGAACGGGACGCTTTGTTTTGAAGCGGACGGCGACAGCCAGACGTTCCTGGCGGAAGCGTACCGGTGGATGGGCACGGACTGCCGCAGGTTTTTCAAGATGGATTTGCTCTCCAAGCTGGGCTTCCTGGCGTCGGAATGGCTGATGGAAGGATTCGACCGCGAACAGCCGAAGGAAGACACGGGCATCCTTTTTTTCAACCGCAGCTCGTCGCTCGATACGGACAGGCATTTTCAGCAGACCGTTCAGCGCGGGGAAGACTACTTCCCCAGTCCGGCAGGATTTGTCTACACCCTGCCGAACATCGTGACGGGCGAGGTGGCCATCCGTCACAAAATACACGGCGAAACGTCGGTTTATATCCTTCCCCGTCCGGATTTCCGCCGGATGGGGGAGGTGATCGGCGACACGCTGCCGGCGGCCGGGCTGAACCAGGCCCTGGCCGGATGGCTCGAAGCCTGCGGCGACACGCTGGACGCCTGCGTCATGCTCTGTGGAAACGGAAGCAGCGGCGAAGGATGTCCGATGAATGAACGGAACATGGAAAAGATATGGAATTATTAAATAGTATTGGTTATGGACGAATTGATTTTAGAATTAAAGAAAGAGATTATTAAAGTGTTGAATCTGGAAGGCGTTGCGCCGGAAGATATTTCGGACGGCAGCGAACTGTTTGGCGAAGGACTGGGACTTGATTCCATTGATGCGCTGGAATTGATCGTGCTGCTGGAAAAGAACTACGGTATTAAACTCAAAGACCCGGCTCAGGGCAAGGATATCTTCCGGTCGCTCGAAACGATGGCCGAATACGTTACCCTCCACCGCACGAAGTGAAGAAAGAGATCTGTGTGACCGGCGCCGGCATCGTCTCGGCCATCGGACGGGGTAAACAGGCTACGCTGGACGCCCTGCGCAACGGGCGTTCCGGCGTGGCGCCCATCCGTTACCTGAAGACGGTGCATGACGGATTTCCGGCCGGCGAGGTGAAATACAGTAACGCCGAGATGCGGGAACTGTTGCACATTGCGCCGGAAGAAGCCATGATTCGCTCGTCGCTGTTCGGCATGATGGCGGTAGACGAAGCGCTCCGGCAGGCAGGAATCGACTGTCGCCGGGACACCTCCCTGCGCCTGGCGCTGATTTCGGGCATTACGGTCGGAGGCATGGATCAGGTAGAGAACATGTATGACGATTTCATCGGAACCGATTCGAAAAACGACTACATCGCCCTGATCGACTGCGGCGCGTGTACGGAACAGATCGCAGACCGTTTCGGCGGTTTCCGGATCGCGTCCACGATTGTCACCGCCTGTTCGTCGTCGGCCAACGCCATCATGATGGGCGCCGACCTGCTCGGGGAAGGCCGGGCGGACGTCGTGGTGGCAGGCGGCTGCGAATGCCTCTCGCGCTATCACGTCAACGGATTCAATACGCTGATGATTCTCGACCGCGACATTTGCCGCCCGTTCGACCGCCACCGCGCCGGCATCAACCTCGGCGAAGGCGCCGGCTACGTGGTGCTCGAAACGGCGGAATCGGCCGCACGGCGCGGCGTACCGCCCGTCGGGAAAATATCCGGCTATCACAACGCCTGCGATGCGTTTCACCAGACGGCCTCTTCGCCGGACGGCCTGGGCGCCTACCTCGCCATGAAAGGCGCGGTGGAAAACGCCGGCCTCCTGCCCGAAGCCATCGACTACGTCAATGCGCACGGCACAGGCACGCCGAACAACGACCTGACCGAGGGACTGGCCATCATGCGACTCTTCGGCGAGCGAATCCCGCCGGTAGCTTCCATCAAGTCCTTCACCGGACATACGACAAGCGCTGCCGGCAGCCTCGAGGCCGTCATTTCGCTCCTCGCGCTGGCGCACGGTTTCCTGCCGGTGAACATGAATTTCCGCGAGCAAATCGAGGAACATACCTTCGCCCCGGTCACCGACCCGGCGCCGGTACGGCCTCTTCGCCACATCCTCTCCAATTCGTTTGGATTCGGAGGAAACAATTCCGCGATCGTAATCTCTAAAGTATAGCCATGTCAGTTTATATACAGTCAGCCAGTCAAATTTCGGCACAGTCGCCTCTGTCCGACGCATGGTTCGATGCGCCGGTCTGGCACGAAGGCAAACGGATCGCCTCCCGCGACCCGAACTTCGCCGCCAGTCTGTCGCCCGTCCAGTCGCGCCGGATGTGCAGCCTGCTCAAGCGCGTCATCGTTACCTCCCGCGCGACGCTGAAGGCAGCCGGAGTGGAAATGCCCGACGCCATCATCAGCGGCACCGGCCTGGGATGTATCGACAATACGGAGAAATTTCTCCATTCCATGCTGGAAAACGGAGAACAATACCTCCAGCCGACCTATTTCATGCAATCCACGCACAATATCATCAGCTCGCTGATCGCCATCGACCTGAAATGTCACGGATATAACAACACGTTCGTGCATCGCGGCGTTTCCTTCGAACATGCGCTGCTGGACGCGCTGTTCCAGTTCCGTCAGCGCCGGATACGGACGGCGCTCGTGGGCGGATACGACGAACTGACGGACGATTACTACATTTTCCTCGGACGGCTGGGGCTGTGGGATTTTACTTACCGTGCGGCAACGTCGCCCAAGCAGAAATGTTTTGCCGGCGAGACGGCCGTCAGTCTGCTGCTGGGCGCCGAGCAAAACGAACGGTCGCTGTGCGAGATCAACGGCGTGGAAATCATGTACCGTCCTTCCGAAACGCAGCTGCGGCAGACGCTCGACGCTTTGCTGGCGCAGGCCGGCTGTTCGCTCCGCGACGTCGATGCCGTGATGGTGGGCATCGACAATAACCGGAGCAACGATTCGGTGTATGAAGACGCGGCCGCCCGTCTGTTTGCAGGCCTCCCCGTTGCACAGTACAAGCACCTCTTCGGCCAGTCCTTTACTTCATCCGCAACGGGGATCTACGCCGCCGTGACATGTCTTCGCCATCAACGGATTCCGGGACATATGATGGCGGATCGCGAAGAAGGCCTCGGTCACGCCGCACGCATCCTGTTTTACAATCATTACGACAACAAGTCTCACACCCTCACCCTCCTTTCGCGATGCTGAAACTCATACTGTATTCCACGATCCAGTCCCTGTGTCTGGTATCGGGACAAATCTTTCTGAAAATAGCGATGGCGCAGACGGGAAAGTTTGGTTTTACCTGGCGGTTCGTCAAAGACGCCCTGACCACATGGCAACTGGCGGCATCGGGACTGTGCATGGCGCTGGCGTCGATGATGTGGTTCTACATCCTGAAGCACTACGCCTTTTCAGTGGCCTATCCGATGATCAGCATCAGTTACGTCTTCAGCATGCTGGCAGCCATATGCATCTTTCACGAAACCGTACCCCTTGTACGGTGGATAGGCGTATTCCTGATCATGAGCGGCGCCATCCTGGTAGCCAAATAGCTTTTTCATGATTCCCTCCCGATACCGGCTGATGTCAAGTTTGAAATAATTCCGGCAAACCGTTCATTTATCTCCGGGAAAACCTTATTTTCGCCCTCTCAAACCAATCTTGTTTATGCAAAGATGAAAAAGAAATTAGTAGTGCTCAGCGGTGCGGGCATGAGCGCCGAGAGCGGTATCTCTACGTTCAGGGATGCCAACGGGCTGTGGAATAATTACCGCGTGGAAGACGTGGCGACGCCCGAAGGATTTGCCGCCAATCCGGAACTTGTACTCGAGTTTTATAATCAGCGGCGAAGGGAACTGCTGCGCGTGAAGCCCAACGCGGGACATTACGGTCTGGCTGCGTTGGAAAAGGATTTTGACGTGCGTATCATCACGCAGAATGTCGATAACCTGCACGAACGCGCCGGCAGCAGTCAGGTGATTCATCTGCACGGCGAACTGATGAAATACTGCTCCGTGCACGATCCGAATACGGCCTGTGACCTGTCGCCGGAGCATCCGGATTTGCACGTGGGCGACAAAGACCCGCATGGCTATCCGCTGCGTCCGTTTATTGTCAGATCGGA
>JAITQL010000187.1 GCA_031288935.1 Tannerella sp. | reverse complement strand
TAGCTCGGTAGAAAGGAATACGTCTACACAATCCGGCATGCCGTCAGGTATGCCACCTGTAATAATGGATGCATAGCTGACGGCATGCCGGGTAAGGCGGGAGCGATGCGTTTCTACCGGGCTATATTCCCTACGGGAATGGGACCGTCGGCAAACAATCTTTTACAGGTTATTCATTTTACGTTGCTTGGTGGTGACAGGCAAGGTCGGATCAACGAAAAAAGTTGAGGGCTTAACAAGTTAAGCAAATTGCTTTATCTTCTACTTGTACGGTCTCGGAGTAATCCATTATACCTGCCGGTAACAACAAGCGATAGCCATCTTTCTGCATTTTATCCCTTCCTTTTTTTTTGCAAGGATAAACTTTTTTCCCCTCGACTTTTTTCGCTGATCCGCTTTCCTCCTGCCATTCCCCGTATGGCGGGACGTTTGAATCTCTTATCCTTTCGGGTCATTCAGTTTGCTGTGTTTCCGTCCGTAGAAGAAATAGCACACCAGGCCAATGGCCATCCAGGAAAAAAGGCGTATCCACGTGTCTACGGGCAACGCCAGCATCTGACTCAGACAAATCAATACGCCCAGTATGGGGACTACCGGGACAAAAGGCGTGCGGAAGGGGCGTTTTACATCCGGACGCGTCTTTCGCAACACGATGATGGAGATGCAGACAAGCACGAACGCCATCAACGTTCCGATGGACACCAGTTCGCCCAGCACATTGATCGGCAACAGGCCGGCAATGATGCAACAGGATACCCCGGTCATAAGGGTTGAATAGTGAGGCGTGCCATACTTCTCGTTCACCCGCGAAAACAGCGGAGGCAGCAGTCCGTCTTTCGACATGATGTAAAAGATGCGCGACTGCCCCAGCAACAATACGAGAATCACCGAACTCAATCCGGCAATGGCGCCTACCTTGATAAACGGACGCAGCCAGAACAGTCCTTCGCCGGCACGGTCAATGGCAAACGCAATCGGCGCCGACACGTTCAGCTCCTTGTAGTTGACCATTCCGGTCAATACAATCGTCACCAGGATATACAATATCATGCAAACCAGCAACGAATACAATATCCCTCTGGGCATGCTTTTTTGCGGATTCCTGGCCTCCTGGGCGGCCGTTGAAACGGCGTCGAACCCGATGTAGGCAAAGAAGATGACGCCTGCACCGCGCAAAATGCCGCTCCAGCCAAAGAAACCGAACTCTCCCGTATTCTCGGGAATAAACGGCGTATAGTTAGCAGTGTCGATATAGGAGGCGCCCAGACCGATGAACAGCAGGATGACGATCAATTTTGTCACCACGATGATGTTGTTAAAAATGGCCGACCGGCGAATGCCGCCGATCAGCAGCAGACTGAACAGGGCGATTACAAGCATGGCCGGCAGATTGATCAGATGGCCGGTGAAGACCCAGCCTTCATTATGAACATAGTCAAAGGGCGCAGAAGTCAACGCGACCGGAATCCGGAGTCCCAGATCAGCCAGGAAACTGACCGTGTACCCTGCCCAACCGACCGATACCGTACTGGCCGCAAACAAATATTCAAGGATCAAATCCCAGCCGATCAGCCAGGCGATAAATTCGCCCAGCGTGGCATAGCTGTAGGAGTAAGCGCTGCCGGCTACCGGTATCATGGCGGCAAACTCGGCATAACAAAGGCCTGCCATGATACAGCCGATGGCAGAAATAACAAATGAAATGATCAACGCCGGACCGGCGTAGTTGGCGGCGGCTGTACCCGTCAACACAAAAATACCCGTCCCGATGACGGCGCCTATGCCCAATGCGATCAGGTTTCGCGTCGAAAGCGACCGCTTCAGGCCATTCCCGGAATGCGATTCCGCTATGATGGCATCAATGCTCTTTACCCTAAACAAGTTATTCATATTCTTTTCTTATTAAATTCATATCGACATCCGTTTCTGTTTCCGGACTGGTTTTACGAAAAAACTTCTACATTGTGCACGGTATAAAAACTCATTGCAGGAAAGATAAAGTAACGGCAGGATGACTTTATTTTTTGATAAACGAGCTTTTAGAAGTTCCAACCCTCCGGTTTTTAATGTGTTTTCCACGGTAAATAAATTCAAGTACACAAATAAATATAAAGTATTCACGCGTGCAAATATAAAGGCTTTATCCGATACAGGCAACTGTTTTTGATTTTTTTGTTCGGAAGAGAGCAATTGGCTCAACAGCACGGTGGACAGGCAAAGAGAAAAATGTCTGTTTGAAATATCCCCGTAATCTATGGCGGGACAAGCCGGATGCTACCAGCGTATGGCTGTACTCCGGTGCCGATCACTACCGTACTCCGGTGCCGATCACTACCGTGCGCCGGTGCCGATCACTACCGTGCGCCGGTGCCGATCACTGTTGTGCTCCGGTGTGAGTACTGCCGTTCGCGGATGTTGAGTACTGATGGCATTGATAAAGGTTCCGGCGCCTTGTCGTTACATGTTGTGCATTTGTTCAAAACAAGATATGAACATAGCCTTTCATTTCCTTTGCAAACCAAGGGCGTCTCCGTATTTGATCTCTTGCATGTCACCTGCCATTCGCAGATTGAATCCTGAACCTTGACCCCCGAATAAGGAATTTCTTCTCTATTTATCGGCGAGAACTGTTTTATAACATAAAAATAATGTCTACTTTTGCCGGACAATTATCAAACGACTATTTTAATTCAATTATGGCAAATGTGGTTAAGATTCGAAAGGGTTTGGATATCAACCTGAAGGGGAAGGCGACGCGGACGCTGATCGACGTTGGGAAGTCGGAAAGCTATGCCGTGGTTCCCGATCATTATGACGGTATCGTACCCAAAGTGACCGTTCGCGCAGGGGATAAAGTCAAAGCCGGTTCGGTGGTGATGACGGACAAGAATTTCCCCGAAATACGGTTTGTTGCGCCCGTGAGCGGCGAAGTGACGGCCGTGAATCGCGGAGAGAAACGCAAGTTGCTGAGCATCGTGATTCGACCGGACGACCGGCAGGAATATGAATCGGCGGGCGTGAAAGCCTTGTCTGCCTATTCGGGTGAAGAAATCAAGGCGGTACTGTTGCAATCAGGCCTGTGGCCGTATATCAAGCAACGTCCCTACGACTGTGTGGCACGCCCGGACGCGACGCCGCGCGACATCTTCGTTACCGCCTGCAACTCGGCGCCTCTGGCGCCCGATTTCGATTTCATCGCGGCAGAGGAAGCCGATACGTTTCAGGTAGGACTGGACGCGCTGGCGAAGCTGACGCCGGGGAAAGTTTATGTGGGCGTGAAAAAGGGAGCCGTCATCCGGCCGC
The DNA here is from genome assembly GCA_031288935.1 of Tannerella sp. Lineage (GTDB taxonomy): Bacteria > Bacteroidota > Bacteroidia > Bacteroidales > Tannerellaceae > Tannerella. Next base: position 6,938 of record JAITQL010000187.1, on the reverse strand, counting down.
AGGATGTGGAACTTATCGAACTGGAAGGGCCGCATCCGGTCGGGAATGCAGGGGTGATGATCAATCACGTCAAGCCGGTCAACAAGGGTGAAGTCGTCTGGACGTTGAATGCGGCCGATGTATTGTTCATCGGACGGCTGTTCCTGAAAGGGGCGGTTGACTTCACCCGCCTGGTGGCGCTGACCGGTTCCGAAATGACCGAACGCGGATATGCAAAAGTCATTGCCGGCTGCACCGTTGACAGCCTGGCCGGTCGCAAGGTACTGGATTCCGCCCAAACGCATGTGCGCCTGATCAGCGGGAACGTGCTGACCGGCACGAAGGTGAGCCGCAGCGACTATCTTGGCGCGTACGACAACCAGCTCACGGCCATACCGGAAGGCGACGACGTGAATGAATTTTTCGGCTGGGCGACGCCCGGATTCGACAAATACAGCGTCAGCCGTTCGTACCTCGGCTGGCTGGCCGGCCGGGCGAAGGAGTACGTGCTGGATGCACGCATCCGCGGCGGCAAGCGCGCCATGATCATGTCGAACGAATACGACAAAGTCTTTCCGATGGACATTTATCCCGAATATCTGCTGAAGGCCATCATCGCCTTCGACATCGACAAGATGGAAAACCTCGGCATCTACGAAGTGGCGCCCGAAGATTTTGCCCTTTGCGAGTTTGTCGACACCTCGAAGATCGAGTTGCAGCACATCGTCCGCCGGGGGTTAGACCTCCTGTACAGGGAAATGAATTGAATTAATAAACACTATAAAACAAAACAGATTGAAAGCGTTAAGGAATTATCTCGACAAGTTGAAGCCGCACTTTGAGAAAGGCGGAAAGCTGGCGATGTTCCGTTCTGTTTTTGAAGGATTCGAGACCTTTTTGTTTGTCCCGAACGCCACTTCAAAATCAGGGGTACATATTCACGACAGCATCGACTCGAAACGCACGATGACGATCGTCATCATTGCGCTGATGCCGGCCCTGCTTTTCGGCATGTACAATACGGGTTACCAGCATTACGTGGCGATTGGTGCGAATCCGGGTTGCTGGATGACGTTTCTCTACGGCCTTTTGGCGGTCTTGCCGCTGATTGCGGTTTCGTATGCAGTAGGGTTGGGCATCGAATTTACGGTTGCCCAGTGGAAAAATGAAGAGATTCAGGAAGGGTTTCTCGTATCCGGCATCCTGATTCCCCTGATCGTGCCGGTAGATACGCCGCTGTGGATGGTGGCGGTTGCCACGGCGTTTGCCGTCATATTTGCCAAGGAGGTATTTGGCGGAACAGGATACAATATATTTAATGTAGCGCTGGTCACCCGCGCGTTTTTGTTTTTTGCCTATCCGGCGGCCATGTCGGGCGACAGCGTGTTTGTCCGTACCGGCTCTACGTTCGGTCTGGGCGCGGGCACGGTGGTAGACGGATTCTCCGGCGCCACGCCGCTCGGACAGGTGGGCATCGCCTCGAGCGAACAGATCGGGTCATTCCAGCTGTTTGACACGCTGGGACACCCGCTCACGGCGTGGGACAGTTTTTTCGGCCTTATACCCGGTTCCATCGGCGAGACGTCGACGCTGGCCATTCTGCTTGGCGCGGCCGTGTTGCTGTTTACCGGCGTGGCCAGCTGGAAGACGATGCTTTCCGTTTTCGTCGGAGGCGGTCTGACGGCGGCTCTCTTCAACCTGATCGGCTCCACGGTAGCGATGTCGCTCTCGCCCCTGGATCATATCCTGCTGGGCGGATTCGCGTTCGGCGCCGTCTTTATGGCAACCGACCCGGTCACGTCTGCACGCACCGAAACCGGCAAATACATCTACGGATTCCTGGTCGGCATGATGGCCATCCTCATCCGCACGCTGAATCCGGGCTATCCCGAAGGAATGATGCTCGCCATCCTGCTGATGAACATATTCGCGCCGCTGATCGACCACTATGTGGTGGAACGCAACATCAGCCGTCGCTTGAAGAGAATTGCAAACCCATTTAAAGCGGAATGATTATGAATAGAGACAGTAATGTATATACCATCCTTTACGCATCGGTAATGGTGATACTGGTTGCCGTGGTGCTTGCGTTCACCTCGCAGTCGCTGCGAAGCAGGCAGAAGGAAAACGAAGATAACGACAAGAGGCAGCAGATTTTGCGTTCCATTCATGTGCAGGTCACTGCCGGCGAAGCGAAGGCAACGTATGACGGGTTGATAAAGGAAGCGTTTCTGGTGAATCGCCTGGGCGAACGGATCGAAGGCGACGCCTTTGCCGCCGACGCCTCCAAAGCTGCGGCGCATGATGCCTACCCGGTGTTTGTCGCCCGGGTGGACGGCCGGGTAAAATACATCATGGCCTTGTATGGCGCCGGTTTATGGGGGCCGATCTGGGGCTATTTTTCCGTCGACGACGACCGGAACACGGTCTACGGCGCCGACTTCAGCCACGCCAGTGAAACGCCGGGGCTGGGCGCCGAAATCGTAACGGCCGCTTTCAGCCGGCAGTTCGTCGGGAAAAAGATTTTTGTAAACGGCGAGTTCAAGTCCATTGCCGTCGTCAAGCCGGGTAAAAGCGCGGCCGGACAGGATTACGTGGACGGCATCTCCGGCGGAACGATCACCAGTCAGGGCGTCAACAAAATGCTTTACGACAGTCTGAACGGCTATCTCAAATTATTAACTTCACAAAATCAGTAAACAATGGGATTACTAACAAACAAGCACAAGGAAATACTCTTAGGCCCGCTGAGCAGGAACAATCCGGTGGTGATTCAGATGCTGGGGATCTGTTCGGCGCTGGCGGTGACCTCCAAACTGGAGCCGTCCATCGTGATGGCCGTATCCGTAACGGTCGTCGTCGCTTTTGCCAATGTCATCATTTCGTTACTCCGCCATACGATTCCCAACCGGATTCGCATCATCGTGCAATTAGTGGTCGTAGCGGCGCTGGTAACGATCGTGAGCGAAGTACTGAAGGCGTTTGCGTACGACGTAAACAAACAGCTTTCCGTATTTGTCGGTCTGATCATCACGAACTGTATCCTGATGGGACGCCTCGAAGCCTTCGCGCTGGGCAACGGCCCGTGGGCGTCGTTCCTCGACGGAATCGGCAACGGCGTCGGATACGGGCTTATCCTGGTAATCATCGGATTCTTCCGCGAGCTGTTCGGTTCGGGCACGCTGCTGGGATACCCCGTGATTCCGAAGATATGCTACGACTGGGGATATACGGACAACGGCCTGATGATTTTGCCGCCGATGGCGCTCATCGTCGTGGCGGTGATCATCTGGGTACACCGTGCGCGAAACAGGGAACTGCAGGAAAATTAATGCGAACCGTTTAATGAAACATGAATTATGGAAGTACTGAATACCTTTATACGTTCGATTTTTGTCGATAACATGATTTTTGCCTACTATCTGGGCATGTGTTCCTATCTGGCCGTATCCAAGAATGTAAAGACGGCGCTGGGACTGGGCATTGCGGTGACGTTCGTTCTTACGTGCACGTTGCCGATCAATTACCTGCTTGAAAATTATATCCTGAAAGAAGGAGCCTTGAGTTGGCTGGACGCTCGATACGCCACCGTCAACCTGAGTTTCCTGTCGCTGATTTTGTTTATCGCCGTGATCGCCTCCTTTGTGCAACTGGTGGAGATGGTGATCGAAAAGTTTGCCCCCGCGCTCTATGCCTCGTTAGGTATCTTTTTACCGCTGATAGCGGTGAACTGCGCCATCATGGGCGGTTCGCTCTTCATGCAGCAGCGCGCCTTCCCGCATATCGGCGTGGCCACGGCCTACGGTTTCGGCTCCGGCATCGGCTGGCTGCTGGCCATCATCGGAATGGCCGCCATCCGCGAAAAACTGGCCTACTCGGACATTCCCAAACCCTTGCGGGGACTGGGAATTACATTTATCATTACCGGCCTGATGGGAATCGGATTCATGTGTTTCTCGGGTCTCAAAATTTAAGTATTAACGCATAAACCAACGAATATAAAGATGATTTTATTAATGTCAGGCGGACTTTCTATTCTGACCGCGGCAGTGGTCTTTCTGCTGATTACGCTGATGCTGGTCGGAGTATTACTGTTTGCCAAAGCGAAGCTGATTCCCTCCGGGAACGTAAAAATGGTTGTAAACGGCGAAAAGGAATATGACGTGGCCTTGGGCGGCACCGTATTGAACACCCTGCAAGGTCAGGGAATCTTTCTCTCCTCGGCCTGCGGAGGCAGTGGCAGTTGCGGCCAGTGTCGCTGTCAAATCGCCGAAGGAGGGGGCAACATCCTGCCTACCGAAGTCGGATTCTTCTCCCGCAGGCAGATCAAAGACCACTGGCGCCTGGGTTGTCAGACCAAAATAAAGGAAGACATCCGGATTCAGGTGCCCGAAGAAGTCTTTGGCGTGAAAGAGTGGGAGTGTACGGTTGTATCCAATCACAACGTAGCCTCCTTCATCAAGGAGTTTACGGTGCGCCTGCCCGAAGGCGAGCAGATGAACTTCAAGCCGGGCAGCTACTCCCAGATCAAGATTCCGGCGTATGACCTGAAGTTTACCGGTTTTGACGTCGACGAACGGTTCAAGGCCGAATGGGACAAGTTCAAGCTGTGGGATCTGGCCTGCAGGAACGGCGAGCCGACCATCCGCGCCTATTCGATGGCCAACTATCCGGCCGAAGGGAACATCATCACGCTGAACGTGCGCATCGCCACGCCGCCCTTCGACCGCGCCGCGGGCACATGGAAGGCCGGCGTGAAACCGGGCATCGGTTCCTCGTTCATCTTCAACCTGAAGCCGGGCGACAAAGTCCTGATGTCCGGCCCCTACGGCGACTTTCACATCCTGGATACGAAACGCGAGATGCTCTACATCGGCGGCGGCGCCGGCATGGCGCCTCTCCGCGCGCATCTGCTGCACCTGTTCAAGACGCTGAAAACGACAGACCGGCAGGTCTCCTACTGGTATGGCGCCCGTTCAAAAGCCGAGATTTTCTACGAAGAAGATTTCCGTGCCATCGAACGGGATTTTCCGAACTTCAAGTTCCACATTGCCCTCTCCGAACCGCGTCCCGAAGACCGGTGGACAGGCTGCACCGGCTTTATCCATCAGGTAATACACGACTGTTACCTGAAAGATCACGAAGCGCCGGAAGACATCGAGTACTACATGTGCGGTCCCGGCCCGATGGCCAAGGCCGTGGAAGGGATGCTCGAAAACCTCGGCGTCCCGCGCGAGATGCTGCATTTCGACGACTTCGGCGCGTAGGCGGCGAAGTGAAACTAACCGGACAGGGGGGCAAAGGCGATCAACAGGAAAACGCCTTTGCCCCCTGTTTTTTCCCTCTGCATCACTTTCGTTTTGCGCAAAAACCGCAACCGGACAACCCTGAATCTGTTTGACATGTTGGTATACACGTTTGTTGGGTAGATAAACTTTCTCTTCACCGGAAAAATTGTATCTTTGTCGCTGTATTTTAAAAACAGAAAAAGATGGCAACTTATCAGATTCAAATCAACGAACGGAAACTGGCCGGCAAAGGTTTGCTGGCTCTCATGAAAGCGTCGCCCGAGATTGTGACATCCATTACGCCGGCCAGGAAAAGCCGCTTGTACAAAAGTCTGGAAAGCGGGTTCCGCGATGTCCGGGAAATTCTTGACGGAAAACAGAAAGAAGTCACATTAGACGAATTTCTCAATGAATTATAGGGTAGTAGCGACCCCTACTTTTCAGCGGGAATTGAAACGGTTGTGTAAAAAATACCGGTCGTTAAAAGATGATCTGGCAGCTTTCAAAAAAGAATTGCAGGAGAATCCCGACATGGGAGATGATTTAGGTGACAACACCCGGAAAATCCGCATGGCCGTCTCGTTTAAAAACAAAGGCAAGCGAGGCGGTGCGAGGGTGATCACCTATCATCTGCTGTTGGATATTAAAACAACAAAAATCTATTTGCTCTCCATTTACGACAAAGGCGAACAGGAAAACGTCTCCGGCGATGAAATCCGGCAATTGAAAAAACTGAACGGACTGTGATTCGTTTCTCGCAGACTCCAGCCTCTTAATCTGCGGAATCTGCGGAATCTGCGTTTAAATCCATTTAATCTGCGTGAAACACCGCCGTGGCGAGGAACGAAGCCGGCGGTGAATAATCCGCTGGATTGCTTCACTGCGTTTGCAAGGACGGGGCGGTTTTGTGCATGGTGTCTGTTCCTTTGGGGACAAAATGCCGGTAGAACAGAAACACGTCATCGGCTCAAGTCCCGTCGGGACGAAACGCCGGTAGAAAACAGAATGCTTCAACATCCGGCGGAATCCCGTCCGGGATGATATGCCGGTCATATCACACATACCATCCCTACGGGATTTGAGCGGATAATCTGCAATTTTCTACCGGCATCCTGTCCCCGGCGGGACAGACGGCGGCACTTTTCGCAGGGGCGGCTTTGCCGGAGGGGAACCCCGTTCGGACAGGGTTCGCAATACGGTGACAGCTATCCTGAAAGAAACACCGTGCTCCGTCCTTGCGAACGCAGTGAAGCAATCCACCTCTCCCCCGGCCCCTCTCCACAAGAGAGGGGAGCGAGGGTTTCCGGCACATGCTTCCGCCTTTTTCGGAGATTCAAAAATTCAAAAATTCATTCTCCATTCCGGACAGGGCGGTCTCTGTGAAAGGCAGCGCCTTCACTGCGAGACCCTGTAAAAAAATTCAACCAGGAAGAAATGAAGGGGGCTACATGCCCGCAGGGCATTCATATCAATAGAAAAATGCTTCTCCCAACCAACCGAAACCCCGTAGAGGTTTCACCTTATTCTATCGGTGAAGGATGTATTTGCCTGTTTTATTCTTTTTGTGTGAATCCCCCTGCGGGGATGCGCCAATTCAACGGTACCGGCATTGGCAGGCACGAAACAGCCCGGGAGTTACCGCTGGATTGCTTCACTGTGTTCGCAAGGACG
>JAITQL010000151.1 GCA_031288935.1 Tannerella sp. | reverse complement strand
TTTACAGAATCATTTCTCATCAATCCATTTCCATACTCCGGCAGCCAATGCACCGCCGACCAGAGGCGCTACGGTGAATAGCCACAGCTGGCACAGCGCTTCGCCACCGGCAAACAGGGCGGGGCAGATACTTCTGGCCGGATTTACAGAAGTTCCTGTGGTGTGGATACAGATGTGAACATCGCTTTCGCGATGAGTTCGGGGATTAAGTTTACTTTTGTATACACATTCGCGCCTATCCGACCGGATAAAAAGACGCCTAACGAAAAAACAATGGATATTTCTCTAACGCAGATAATACTCCGCCACACTGTCTGCGCAACATTCCCCGTCAATGGCGGCTGAAACGATCCCGCCGGCGTATCCGGCGCCTTCGCCGCAGGGATAGAAACCCTTCAGCGTTACGTGCCGGAATGTTTCTTGCTCTCGCGGAATGCGTACCGGCGATGAGGTACGTGTGTCCATGCCGATCATCACCGCCTCGTTGGTCAAAAAACCGCGGGAAACCTTGTCGAACTGCTGAAATCCTGCCCGTAACCGGGTTGCGATGTATTCCGGTATCCATTCATGCAACGGCGAAGACAGTACGCCCGGCGTATACGATACATCCGGCAATGTGGCTGACTGTTCCCGCCGCATGAAATCTGCCATCCGCTGGGCCGGAGCCGTCTGACGCTTTCCGCCATACACCCAGCATTGCTCTTCCAGCTGTTCCTGAAACTGCATCAATGCCAGCGGCGAACCGGATGAGACCGGTTCCGGGCAAAGATACAGCGTCCGGTCTGCCAGGTCTTCCGGACGTATCTCGACAACCATTCCGGCATTTGCCCATTTCGAATTGCGCTGCGAGGGCGACATCCCGTTTACGACGACTTGCCCGGGCGCACTCGCCGCCGGTACCACAAAACCTCCCGGACACATGCAAAATGAATACACGCCGCGTCCGCCGGCCTGTGTCACGAAGCGATATTCCGCTGCCGGCAGATATGCGCCCCGACCCGCTGACCGGTGATAACGGATACGGTCGATCAGCGTCTGCGGATGTTCCAGGCGTACTCCTGCGGCGAATCCCTTCTGCTCGATGGCGATATGCAGGCGGTGCAGTTCGCGGTACACGTCGCGGGCGGAATGTCCCGTCGCCAGGATCACCGGCCCCAAAAATTCCTCTCCCTGCCGCGTGCGGATCCCTGCGACCCCGTCGCCCTTCACAAGCAGTGTCTCCATGCAGGTTTCAAAATGTACTTCACCGCCGCAGCGCAGGATTTGTTCACGCATGTTTTCAATCACGCACGGTAACTTGTCTGTTCCGATGTGCGGATGCACGTCCGACAAAATCGACGGACTGGCGCCGTGCTGGCAGAAGATTGCCAGTATCCGTTCGACCGAACCGCGTTTCCTGCTGCGCGTATACAGCTTTCCGTCCGAATAGGCGCCGGCGCCTCCTTCGCCGAAGCAGTAGTTTGATTCGGGATGAACCGCGTGTTCGCGACTGATACGGGCAATGTCTTTCCTGCGTTCCCGCACGTTCCTGCCCCGTTCGATGACGATCGGACGCATACCCCGTTCGATCAGGCGGAGTGCGGCAAACAAACCGCCCGGCCCGGCGCCGACGATGACGACCGGTCGACCGCGCGACACGTCTGCGTAGGCAATGGCTGGAAATTCCGGCCCGTCCGGCGTTTCATTCACAAAGACCCGCAGGGTTATGTTCACATAGACTGTTCGCTGCCGCGCGTCGATCGAACGCTTCAACACGCGCACCGCCCGAATCTGTTCCGGCGTGTCGCCCGTTTCGCGGCCAACCGCCTGTTTCAGGTTTTGTTCACTGGCCGCCTCTTCAGGCAAGAGCCGGAGAGAAAGCTCGCGTATCATCCGAACAGGTGTTTGAAGGCTTCCTCTACTTTCCTTACCCGTATCAGCCGGATGTTGACTTTCAATCCATCCAGGCCTTTCATCGGGGGAAGCAACATGCGGGTGAAACCTAATTTTTCGGCTTCCTGAACGCGCTGTTCGATGCGGTTCACCGGGCGGATTTCGCCGGAGAGTCCAACTTCGCCGGCCATGCAGACATGATGGTCGACGGAAACATCAAAATTGGAGGACAAAACGGCGCTGATGACCGCCAGGTCGATGGCCGGGTCGTTCACTTTCAAGCCGCCGGCAATGTTCAGGAAGACGTCTTTTTGCGCCAGTTTAAAGCCGGCGCGTTTTTCGAGTACGGCCAGCAGCATGTTCATCCGTCGCATGTCGAACCCCGTTGTACTGCGCTGCGGCGTACCGTAGACGGCGGAACTGACCAGCGCCTGCGTCTCGATCAGGAACGGGCGGGCGCCCTCGATGGCCGAGGCAATGGCTACGCCGCTCAGCCCTTCGTGATCCTGCGTCAGCAACAGTTCGGAGGGGTTGTTCACTTCGCGCAATCCGGTGGAACGCATTTCATAAATGCCCAGTTCAGACGTGCTGCCGAAGCGGTTCTTGATACTCCGCAGAATCCGGTACATGTAATGCTGGTCGCCCTCGAACTGGAGTACAGTATCCACAATGTGCTCCAGCACTTTCGGCCCGGCGATGCTGCCTTCCTTGTTGATGTGCCCGATCAGGAAGACGGGCGTACCCGTTTCCTTGGCATATTTCAGGATGGCGGCGCTACATTCGCGTACCTGCGTGATGCTGCCGGGCGAAGAGTCGATGAGTTCCGAAAAAACCGTCTGGATGGAGTCGATAATCATCAAGTCGGGTTGCAGGTTATGAGCATGGGCAAAGATCTGTTCCAGATTGGTTTCACAGAGGATGAAGCAGTCATCCGATTCCTGTCCGGTCAGGCGTTCGGCACGCAGCTTGAGTTGCTGTACGCTTTCCTCGCCCGATACGTAGAGCGTCTTTACGCCACGCAGCTTCAGTACGGTCTGCAGCACCAGCGTCGACTTTCCGATGCCCGGTTCTCCGCCAATCAACACCAGCGACCCTTTTACCAGTCCGCCGCCCAGAGTACGGTTCAGTTCAACGTCCTGCATGTCGAGACGGGCTTCCTCGCGCAAAGTCACGTCACGCAGCAGCTGCGGTTTTGCCGCCAGCCGTTCCAGTCCCGTTCCCGGTCGCCGTGCAGCGGATTCCTTTGCCATGATTTCTTCCACGTACGTGTTCCATTCGCCGCACGACGGACATTTCCCGACCCATTTCGGCGAATCCGCTCCGCAGTGGGAACATACATAAACTGTTTTTGTCTTTGCCATGATTTCTTGATTTGAGAAAATTCAAAGATCCGTTTCACGCGGATTTACGCAAATTTCAACGCAGATTGGCGCAGATTTTAGTAGCCTTAAATCTGGGGAGTTTGCGTTGAAATCCATACAGTCTGCGTAAAACGAATCTTTGAATCTTTGAATCTTGAATTTTTGAATCTTGAATTTCTTCAAGTCACTGACCAGTGCGTTCAGCTCGCTTGTTTTTTCCTTGAGTTTTCCTTTCAGCATCTCCTGCTCGCTGTTCAGCTGGAACAAACGTTCTGCCTTTTCGTCCAACCCGTTTGCATATGCCTCGCCGAGACCGCGTTTGATTAACGATTCAAGATTGGCTTTGATTCCCGACGCCATTACTCTGCTGTCGGAAACTACTTTTAAAAATGCTATTGCCATAGTTTCTGCTTTTAAAAATGATATTTTTACTAATGTGGCGCAAGGTACGATGAATTATCGAATCGGAGAATTTTTCGGGAAATGTTTTGAACTTTCAAAATAAAGACGGGAAGCCGGTCGAGCCTGACGGGATGCCGGTTTATATTGACGGAAGGCCGGTCAAGGTCGACTGATGATTGGTTGAGGTTGGCGGAAGGTTAGTCGAGGTTGACTAACGGTTGGTTAAGGTTGACCTCTATTCGAGAACTCCCGCATATTCATGACAGCCCGTTTTGAGTGTATGAGATATGCGGGAGTGAATCGAAGGCACAAAATCATTTTTTGTCCATAATACCTAATTCTTTCCAGTTTTCAGGAAGAGTTTTTCGCTTGACCTTGTTTTTGACATACATGAATTTTTCCCTGAGCGCTTTTAATTTCCGGTTTGCTTCCCTGGATTTGGCTTGTACTTCGGCCTTCATGCGCTCGAGTTCCCGATTGTCTGTATCCAACGCCCGGCTGTCGGTTTCCAGTTCGCCGAGTTCCCGTTCGTTTACATCCAGACTTTCCAAAACACACCTGTTTCTGCTTAGCCCGGAGACTAACACCTCCGTCTTCCTTACTTGTTCATCCATTAATTTTGACATAGTTTTTTTGATTTGATTTATAAACGGGGGAATGAAAACATACCGGTGCGCCCCCGTCATCCGCACGCCGGTCGTTGTCCGAGTTCATCAGAATACGCTCCGCGCGGGCGCTTTGCGTTTACAGATACCCTGAAGCGTACGCACGTCTTCGAGCGGAAAGAATTTGAAACCGTATTTGGCCAAATTGTCTGCCAGCGTTCGTTGCGTTTTACTGATCCGCCTAAATTCAAAAGCGGTATTAATTATTTTCACATAACGGTTCCGCATATCCTTTTCATACTTTGTCTGCAATTGCAGGGCGATGCGGAACGCATCTTCTTCGGTCAATTCCCATACATTTTCCAAAGATAAATTTTCGATTTCTATCTGATTCATATCTGTCAATTAAATTGGATTCGTTTTTGTTTATCCGTCCTCCGACTGCATGAGCGCAGTCAGCGAATCGGCTGTGCGTACAGCGCCCCTGTAAACAAAGCGCCTTTGTATACGGGGATTGATTCTGTACAAGCTAAAATAAGATGCGAAATGAGTAGCCGGCGGAATACTTAATCGGAATTTTCACGTCCCCAGCGATGGAAAAGTGCGATTGGAATGATTACAACCGGAAAAAAGTCTGCATGCGACAAGTCGTTTTGTATTTTCATTTGATACGTAAGGCTGTATGCCTCATCCGGGGACAAAGGTACAAAATTATTCTTTCCCGATTTGCCGGTAAAAGATGGAGATTTAAGTTTTTTATAGACTGGATTTGATTTATCCATTCCTGTCCGGCATACCATATTGCTCCTGTTCCCGGTGAATCACCTGTCCTGCGGCAAGCGAGGCGGCAACATCAATCAGCCGCTGATTGCTGCTGCCTCTGAAACGCAGGGACTCGTCTTTGAGCGTTTGCATATAAGGGCCATCGACCAGCACGTCTATGTAAGGCAGGATTTGGGACAGTTCGCCGGAGGCCATGATTTGTTCAAAGGTATAACCGGTGTAACACCAAATCGTTTTACCGGTTTCGAGGCGGATGCGTCGCGCCAGTTCCGTAAAGCCTGCCACCTGAAACAAGGGGTCGCCTCCGCTGAAGGTCACATTGGCAAATTCAGCGTTCCCGATTCTTTCCAGTATCCGGTCAATCGCATGGGGCGTACCCCTGTTTATGTCCCGCGATTGCGGATTGTGGCATCCCTCGCAGTGATGCGGACAGCCTGCGGCATAGATGGCCGTGCGAAAACCGGGGCCGTCCACCGTCGTATCCTCTACCACGTCGAGGACGGACAATGAATAATGATCAGTGAATAATGAATAATTCACTGCCCGTTCTTCACTGTTCATTATTAATTGCTCATTGCTCATTGCTCACTGCTCACTGTTTCGCTGTTTTGACGCTGCTGATCAGCAGGCGTAACAGTTCACTGCAATCTTCAAGGAGCGATTTGCTTATTGGAAGACTGATATATTCACTGTCGCGTAACAGCATAATCCAATACTCCGTTTCGTTGGCCTCTTTTAAGGCAATGCTCATTTTACTGACGAAATCGGCTTTCGATTGAGCGTATTCGGCTTCCCGTACCAAAGCGCCAATGGCAGTTCCGGCACATAATAACTGTTTTGAAAGCACATATTCATTTTGTTCTTTCGCGAGATATTTGTATGCTTTTATTATTCTCAATGCAAACGCATACGATTTCTCCCTCAACACATTCTCTCTGTTCATCACTGTTCATTATTCATTACTCATGGATTACCCGGTCGTTCAGTTCGGCCAATTTGGCGCTGTTCCACCGGTCGGTTGTGCCTACCAAATAACCGGTGATCCGTTGCAGGCGGTCGATATGGCTGCTGCCGCACCGGGGACACCCGTTCATCTGCGAAGCGGCGTTTTCATATCCGCAGTCCATGCAACGGTTGCGGTTGTGATTCACCGAGGCATAGCCCATATTGTATTTATCCATCAAATCAACCACCGTCATGATGGATTCGGGGTTGTGGGTGGCATCGCCGTCTATTTCCACATAGAAAATATGCCCTCCGCGCGTCAGTTCGTGGTAAGGGGCTTCGATTCTTGCCTTGTGGTGTGCGCTGCATTTGTAATATACGGGCACGTGGTTTGAATTGGTGTAATATTCGCGGTCGGTAATGCCGGGCAGGATGCCGAACGTCTCTTTGTCGCGGCGGGTAAAACGACCGGCAAGCCCCTCGGCGGGAGTTGCCAGCACACTGTAATTGTGGGAATACTGTTCGCAAAACGCATGGCTTTTGTCGCGCATGAAGGTCACGGTTTCAATCCCCAGCTTTTGTGACTGTTCATCCTCCCCGTGATGCTTCCCCGTGAGGGCGACAAGGGCTTCGGCAAGTCCGATGAAGCCGATGCCGAGCGTTCCCTGATCAATCACTTTTTCGACGGTATCGTCGGGCGCAAGCTGTTCGCACCCTTCCCAGAGGACAGACATCAGTAATGGAAACTGCTTGGCCAGCGCCGTTTTTTGGAACTCAAAACGGTCGTGCAGTTGCAGTGCGGCCAGTTCAAGTGTTTCATCCAGTATTTTATAGAAGGATTCAATGCGCTCCTGTCGGTTTTCGACCGGCATGCACTCGATGGCCATCCGCACCAGATTCAGGGTGGTAAATGAAATGTTTCCTCTACCGATGGAGGTTTTCTTTCCGAAACGGTTTTCGAAGACACGTGTGCGGCAGCCCATCGTTGCTACTTCATAAGCATAGCGTTGCGGGTCGTCGGCTTTCCATGCTTCATGCCGGTTGTAGGTGGCATCCAGATTCAGGAAGTTGGGGAAGAACCGGCGGGCGCTCACCTTGCAGGCCAACGTGTATAAATCGTAATTCCGGTCTTCTGGCAAATAGCTTGTGCCCCGCTTCTTTTTCCATATCTGGATGGGAAAGATAGCCGTTACGCCATTGCCAACTCCCTTGTCGGTACTGAGCAGGAGTT
>JAITQL010000046.1 GCA_031288935.1 Tannerella sp. | reverse complement strand
TGGACAATTCGGGTTGATTACGTCTATTATTTTATCAAGCACACAGGTACTCTTCAATAATACAGGTGCACTTTTACCTGCACTTTTCAATAGTACACCTGTACTTTCACAAAGTGCACATGTATTTTTCAACAATACAGATGTACTGGCACACAAAAAAAGGCGGAAAACCCGATCGGGAACTTCCGCCTTTCAATATTTACAATGATAGACTACCTGTTATTCCGGTTATTTCACCAGGCCGGTAAATGAGGAGTTGGTTGCATACTTGGCAAACTCCAGGTCAAGCGCTGCTTCTTTTGCCAGCGCAGGTTTCTTGGCGATAGCGGCTTTCAGGTTGTTGATAACGCCGTTTGTATCGTTTGTACGGGCAGCCACAACCGCTTTCAGATAATCGGTAATGGCATCCGAACCGGCAACCGCGTTCAATGTTTGAGACGCCTTGCTGTAATCCTTTGTCAGGATTTGAGCCAACGCAGCATTGTTGCTCTTGGTTGCGCCGAACGAACTGACCGCCTTGGCATATTCGCCCTGTTCCAGATAGAGTACACCCAACGCTTCACCCAGTTCAGGCACACTCGAAGCGCCACCAATCAACTGCTGAGCCTTGGAAATATCACCTTTCGTCAACGCGATCAAGCCCAGGTTGAGATTCGACTCGCTGCTGCTCTTTACACCGTTGGCCTTGTTGAACAATTCTTCTGCCTTGGTCAAATCGCCCGCAGCAAAACGTTGTGTCCCTACATTGTTCCATGTACGGTAGTCACTCGGGAACAACTGGCTGGCCTTATTATAGATGGCTTCCTTATCGGTAGCGCTCTTGGTCAGAGTTGCTGCATAAAGCAGTTCCTCGATATTCAATGCACTCGGATTGCTTTGAGCCAGGCTGCTGATTTCCTCGTCAGACTTGCCGATGATTTCAATGTTGGCAATCAGACGTGAACGGCGCAATTGCGGAAGAATTTCATCTGCCAGCGATTTGAATACCGATGAGATATTTTTGATTTCACGTTCTCTTTCTTCCGGATCCTTGTACATGGAGAGGACGCGCAAAACGAGATCTTTGTCCTGAAGATTCGATTTCGACACCAATTCCTGGAAACCTTCCCAGTCTTGAGCCGTGTAATGAGCATCTACGGGCACGTCGATTTTACGTTTCTTCAATTCTTTGGCCAAATACTTGGAAGTATTGGTTTCACGTTTTCCGGCCAGTGCGTCGTTCAATTTTAAACCTCCATCAGGAGAAGCATAGGCTGATACTTCAACGGAAACATTCTGGTTCGGCGCTTCATAAGCATTTTCAACCAAGTCTTTCCACTCATTTATTTCTCCCTTGTTCAACTCTTTTGAACGCAACTCGGCCTGTTGAATCAAGAAGAGGATGTTTGCATCGTAAGCCTCCTTGATAATCCGCTGGAATTTGTCCGGACCGATAGCCGGGGTAGCCGTGCCTGCATCTGCCAAAGCCGAAGTAGCGACCACGCCGTCTGCAATTTTGATATCCGGCAGCTTCACGGTCTTGTTTTTGATTTTGGCATCGAACGTCAGGTACAGTTCCGACTTTTTCATTTCGGGTTTGTACTTGAATGACGATTTCAAAGTCACGTTTCCACCGGCCGTGTAAGGAATGGATTGATTGTTTGCTTTTACTTTTTCTCCCTGATACGTGTAAGCAGTGCCCCATGTCTCGCCCGATGCATAACGCAGTACCGGCGTAACGGTTACGACGGCGTTTTTGTTAAACCACTTGGCTGGATACGTAATACTGACAGTAACCGGCACTTGTCCGCCAATCGCTTCCAACGGCTGGGGATCTGCTTTAATGTATTGCTCCGATAACGGTTTCAGTTTCCCCGAACAGGAAACAAGCGCAAAAATAGCGGCCATTGCAAAGAATGGCAAAAAGATTTTCTTTCTCATAATGACTGTAATTTAGTTAATATTATTTTTCTATTGTTCCTATATTAATGCAATAAAGTTTGTTTCTCCATTTTTGTGCAAAGCTAAATTTTTTTTCTGTATACAGGAAATCGGGAAAAACAAATTTATCATGATTAACGCGAATTAACTATACAACAACTTATATTTTACCCGGAAGCGGCTTTTTCTTTACTCCGGATGCCCAAACAGGAAATCCCGTGTTTTCAAAAATTTAAATGGCGGCTCAATTCGATTTTGGGAAAACGTTATTTTATGCTTAATTTTGCGACATGATTTAATTAGGTACTCCCCCCAAACAATCTGGGGGATAAAAGTCGGAAAGAAAATGAATTATACAATCAAAGCACCGGCCGTGTGGAAGGCCGTGATTGCACTGCCTGCCTCCAAGAGCATTAGTAACAGGGCGCTCATTCTTAACGCACTGAGCTTGCTTCCGCAGAAAGTCCGGAATCTGTCGGATTGCGACGATACGGAAGTAATGCTACATGCCTTGCGCTCGGGAAGGAGGGAGGTCAACGTCAAAGCGGCAGGTACGGCCATGCGTTTCCTGACAGCCTATCTGGCAGGGAAAACCGGAACGTATACCATTACCGGTACTGAACGGATGAAAAACCGTCCTGTCAAAATCCTTGTGGATGCGCTCCGCTTGCTGGGCGCAACAATCACCTGCGCGGAGAAGGAGGGCTTTCCACCGCTGCAAATTGAAGGGGGTACACTGGCGGGCGGAGAGGTCGCAATAGATGGACGTGTCAGCTCGCAATACCTCTCTGCCTTACTGATGGTTGCGCCGACAATGACAAACGGCTTGCGACTGCACCTGAACGGTGAACCGGTATCCAAACCCTATCTGCGACTGACTGTCGGATTAATGCAGCAATTCGGCGTAAAGGTGGAGGAAGACGGTGAAACGTTTACGGTGAAACCGCAGCCTTATACGGCAGTCCCTTTTACAGTGGAAGCAGACTGGAGCGCAGCCTCTTACTGGTATGAGATGGCCGCGCTTTCCGGACAGGCGGAGATTGTGCTGACCGGGCTGTTCCGGGACAGTCTGCAGGGCGACGCGGCCATTGTTCCGCTGTTTGAACGCCTGGGCGTGGCAACACGTTTCACGTCCGACGGCGTGGCGCTGGAGCGTACGGCGTATCCTTCCTGCAAGCGACTGGAACTTGACCTGACCGATATGCCCGACATGGCGCAGACGCTGGCGGTGACTTGTGCGGCGCTCGGTATCACGTTTCGCTTTAGCGGGTTACAGAGCCTGAAAATCAAGGAGACCGACCGGCTGGCTGCTCTCGGGACGGAATTACGCAAATTCGGGTATGTGCTGGCAGAGCATGACGGCCGGATCCTGGAATGGAACGGCGAACGCTGTCCGGCTGCGGCCTCGCCGGTCGTTCATACCTACGAGGATCACCGCATGGCAATGTCGTTTGCACCGCTGGCGCTGGTCAGGAGGGAGGGCGTCCGGGTGGCTGATGCAGAGGTCGTTTCAAAGAGTTATCCGCGCTACTGGAAGGACTTGCAGCTTGCCGGGTTTCAATGTGTGTCGGATGAAACGGTAATCAACAACGGCTGAGCGATGTGGTATATTACATGTAGCCTGTTTGTACTGGGGCTGTTTGCCGCCGGAATGCATCTCCTGGAAGACCGGAAGCGGAAACCGGCATCCGGCGCCAATGCGGATACGGATGCCGCTCCCGCACCACCCCTCCCCCCGCCGGACTGCTGCGGACAGCACCCGGTTTGCGAACGGGCGCACCGGCAGGCTGCCGCAGGAGCGCCGGTCGAATACTACGACGACGACGAGCTGGACAGGTATCGCGGGACGGCCTCCGACGCCTATCCCGAAGAAGCCGCGGAAGCGTTCAGGGAGGTGCTGTATACGTTGAGAGAGGCGGAGGTGGCAGGCTGGCTGCGCAGTCTGCAACTGCGCGAGGTGCATCTGCCGGATGCGCTGAAGGACGAAGCCTTCCTGATCGTCGGGGAAGGACGTTTGCAGGTTAAAACGGTCAATAATTAAAAGGCAAGTTTATGGATATTTTGCATTACACTTTCTTCCAACACGCGCTCTGGAGCAGCCTGCTGATGTCGGTTGCCTGCGGCATTGCCGGCACATACATCGTGTCGCGCAGACTGGTCTTTATCAGTGGCGGTATTACGCACGCCTCGTTCGGCGGTCTCGGCCTGGGATTCTACCTGGGTATAAACCCTTTTGCAGGCGCGTTAGGCTTTGCCGTGCTTTCGGCGTTCGGCGTGGAGTGGGCAGGCAAGTCCTTCCGGGTGCGCGAGGATTCAGCCATTGCCGCCGTCTGGTCGCTGGGCATGGCCATCGGCATGGTATTCATCGTGCTTACACCCGGTTATGCGCCTAACCTGTCTTCCTATCTGTTCGGAAACATACTGACGGTTTCGACGGCGGATCTCTGCTGGACAGCCGCATTCGTGGTTGTGCTGTGCGCGATCTTCACCGTCCTGTACAGGGAAATCCTCTATTCGGCGTTCGACCGTGACTTTGCCATCACCCAGGGCCTCCCCGTGAAAGCCATCGAATACATGATGACCGTATGTATTGCCGTAACAATCGTACTTTCCATCCGCCTGGTCGGGATCATGCTGCTGATGAGTATGCTAACCGTGCCCCAGATGACCGCCAACCTGTTTACAACCAGCTTCCGCCGCATCATTTTCGGCAGTATCCTGCTCGGGTTCTGCGCATGTATCACAGGCCTGTTCCTGTCGTACTATCTCCACATTCCGTCCGGGACATTTATCATTATTGTGCTGATCCTGTTTTTCCTGCTGGCAAAGGGGGCGCTCTTTGTGCGGCAAAGAAGGGCCGGGACGGACAGGAATCCCGTGTAAAAGTGACCGGCGCGGGACGGCCTCTCCCCCACCCTCTTGCATCCTTCCGTTTTTGCGTCACGGAGGCTGTCTTTCTTCCTCCCGGAGTTTTTTAACGGCTGAAGCATAGACGTTTTCTATTCAACAATAGACCGGCTCGACTTCCCCGTCGGCGCCGGTGTTCTGTTACGGGCGATTTTCGTTTTCCGTAATCGTTTATTACGCTGAAAACTTATGCCTTTAGCGTTCTTTTATATATTTTACACGAATGGATTTGCTCCAGGTGCATCTTTGCTCTACCTTTGCACTCAATATAGCATAGTTACTTTAAATACGAGGGTCTTATGAACAAATCTAAAAGGAAGGCGTGCCGCTTTGCCGGCATGTCTGCATGGGGTATGCTTACCGGCATACCGGTTTCCGCCTGCACGACAGGCGGAATCTGTTTTAAAATAAACGAAACCGCACCCTGTTTGCCGAAAACGGTGAGCAGCAAACCGATTGCATCCGCTGCACGGCCAATGGCTGCACGGATGCCGGAAAACCGGATCACGGTCTTTTCCGTAAATTATTCAATGTTTGGTGCATGTATGAATAATTATATGTATGGAGAGGGGGGCAGGAAATGAAACGAACTTTTTTGCTTGTCCTTACTGCACTGATATTCGCTGTCCACGCACCGCTTCATGCACAGTATACCACGGAGGGGAAGGATTTCTGGATTGCATTCAGTTCCAATATGGGGATTGTCTCTAAAAGCGTTACGCTGCAAATACGTATTACTGCCACGGAGAAGACGATTATCCATGGCAGCTATACCGAGAATCCGTCCCTGAACTTTATTGATACCATCCCGGAGGGTACGGTGTATACGCGCGCCCTGTCCGAAAAGGAACGGAGCGCAGTCTATACGGCGTCATACAGTGTTACGAAAAAGAGCCTGCATATCACTGCGGACAGGAGTGTTTCCGTGTACGCACTGAATCAGTACAACTACACTACGGATGCTACCAATATCATCCCGACCGTGAACCTTGGTACGGACTATTATCAGTTGTCCTACATACCCAGCGGCACCAGCTCGGACGGCTATCTTGTGCTTGCCACCCGGGACGGAACGAAGGTATACGACGACGGCAAGCTGGTTGCCAATCTCAATCAGGGAGAGGTAGTCGGCATGTATTACGGAACGGTAGACTTGACGGGCAAACATGTGTATACGAATTACCCCGTGGCGTATTTTACGGCTACGGAATGCGCGCTGATCCCCCTGAACAAGTCAGCCTGCGACTGTCTGTATCAACAGTTAGTACCGACCAGCTCATGGGGTAAAAACTTCATGGTGCCGGTGACCGGGCGCGGGACGGAACGGATCCGGGTCGTGGCTTCGCAGGACGGGACGAGCTTTACCTACAAGGGAGGCATCCTCAGAAAGGATATCGGGCGAGGGCTTACCAAACTGAAAGCGGGCGAGTTTTCAGAGCTGGAAATCTACCGGAACGAGGGCGGGTGCTACATCGAATCCAACAAGCCCGTGGCTATCGGCAGTTACTTGGTTGGGGGCAGTCATAACGGCGCCGGGGACGGCGATCCTTCCTTGGGATGGATACCGCCGATCGAGCAGGCGGTTTACAACTCTACCATTGCACCGTTTGTACCGTTTGGCGCCACGGCGTTGAATGCGCATTACGCACTGATTATCACGCCGACGGCCACGCGCGATCAAACGACTGTGATTATCGGCGACAGCAAGCCTGCCGCATTAACCGGCAACGAGTGGGTCACGGGGGCGAATCCGCTGATGTCCTTCCGTACCATTCCCCTCACCAAAGGGGGTGTCGGCTATCATTTCGAGAACCGGAACGGCTTTATGATCATGGGGTACGGAACGGGCAATGCGGAATCGTACTACTACCTGGCCGCTTCCGCCATGCGCAAGCTGGATGCCTATTTCAAGGTGAATGGCCAGCACTATCAAGACCTCATCGACCAGACTTTTTGTGCCGACCGGATCGAGGTGGAGGCAAACATAGAGCTGTTCATGAGTTCCGCGGCAGGGCATTTGAAATGGTTCATCAACGGCACGGAGGATGTCGGTCTGCGCGACAAACTTTCCTGGAAAAAGGCGCCGGGTAACGGGAAGTATACCGTTATGATGAGAATCGTTGACAGCAATGACAAGATTTATGAAAAGTCAACGAACTTTACCGTCTCGTGCCAGGGTTTGATGGACGATGTACAGACTGTACAGGCCGGCTATTCCGTCGAGGTGGACATGCTGGCCAACGACGTGCTGGACGACGTGTTTTTTCAGCAACCGGTCAACCTGCTCGACTCGATCTTTCTGCCCCCCAAAAGCGGAACGGTTAGCGCTGCCGGAACGGGAAGGGATACCCGGTTCGTCTATACGCATACCGGTTCGGGCAACATGACGAATCAGATAGATTCCTTCGGATATGAAGCCACCTTCTTCAATTCCGGTACCAATACCTGGAAGAAGGACAGAGCCATGGTATACGTATATATAATGTACGACGAAAACGGGGGGGCGGCCTGCTACAGCACGCCCTATACCGTCCATCTTCGCGAACAGCCGGCGGGCGTTGTATTCGACTGGTTTACCACGGACGGCGCGGCGGACGGCAGCGGCGCTACCAGACAGCTGCCGCCCATGACGGTCGACGGGCAGTGGCTTGTCAAGCCGAAAACGCCCGATCCCGATGCGCCGTGGAACGTAGCCGGCGGTTTCCCGGAAGGCCTCTTTACCCTGCATGTCAACGAGTCCGTTCCCGCGCCCATGCGCTGGACGGGGGCAATGGATACGGACTGGCACAATCCGGGCAACTGGGTGGAAATGCGCGGCGCGGCAGGGAATGACGTTTACGAACATCCCGTGCGGTGGGCGCCGTCCACTTGTACCGACGTAACCGTCTCATCGGGTGCACCGCACTTCCCGGAGTTGAAGACGCCGGCCGCGTGCAGGAAGATTACGGTGGAAAACCGGGCAATGCTTGCCAACCCGCACGTACTGTCGTATGACAGTGCGCGGGTGGAGATACAGTTCAATTCGCTGGAACGCGACCGCTTTGTAATGTGGTCGGCGCCGCTGCAAAGCATGTATTCCGGCGACTATCATTTCAGAAACCGTGCCGGCCGGCCGGTCTGGGGCGACGTCTACGTCAACCTTTTCCAGCAGGCGCATCCCAACGGCGACCCGGCGCAGGTGAACATGCTGACCGCTACCTTTGGCGAGCTGGACAGGGACTTTCCGCTTGGAACAGCCTTTAATATCAAGGTAGTGAACAATGTTGAAACGCGCAGCGAGAAATGGATTTTCCCCCGTGCGGAGAAATCCTATACCGATGCAGCCCGGCCGTCAAATCCGCCTTACGTGCTGAATCGCAGCCGGGAAGGACGGTTTATTACGGACGGTGTGCAGATGAACGGCAACCGGTTTGAACTGCCGGTGGCAAGCAGTCACAAGCTGGGAAACATCATCCAGGTAGTCAATCCCTATCTGGCATATCTGAACGTAAACGAGTTCCTGCGCAACAACCAAACGAAACTGGCGACAGGCGGATACCTGATCTGGGATGGAAACGTGGAGAACGGCTTTACCGCGGTCAAGACGGGAGATGCGGGCTATCGGCCGGGTATGCGCTACGTCTTCAACGGCCCCGTACCGCTTACGCCCGAATACATTCCGCCCCTGCAATCGTTCTTTGTCACCGGAAACGCGCCGGCGATCACCAGCGTGCAGATGTCGCCGGAATGGACAACCACGGCTCCGCCGAAAGCCTCCGGCGACTATCAGCTGCGCTCGCTCCAGAACGGGGAAGTGGACAGCGGCGTACTGCACATCACGGCCATGCAGCACGACCGCACGGCCTATGCCACGCTTCAGTATGAACGCCGTGCCAACATGCAGTATGACAGCCATACGGACGTGCCCGCGATCATCTTTGACGCCAATCCGCTGTCGCTTTATACCCTGACCGTGCAGCACGAACCGATGGCCATCTTTACCGGCAACGACTTTCAATCGCGAACCACTCCTCTGGGACTTTATGTGCACAATGCGGGCGAGGTGACGTTCACCTTCGACGGTCTGGAGCGCTTCGGACACAACGTCTACCTGATTGATAAACTGAAGCATCGGGAAATCGACTTGCAGCGAACGCCGAACTATA
This sequence comes from Tannerella sp., assembly GCA_031288935.1. Taxonomy (GTDB): domain Bacteria; phylum Bacteroidota; class Bacteroidia; order Bacteroidales; family Tannerellaceae; genus Tannerella. The sequence goes on along the minus strand of JAITQL010000046.1, from coordinate 615 downwards.
CCTTTACGGTCAACCGGTCGGACAGTCCCTCCTGGCCGCGTATAAACGACCGCTTTGCCCTGCGAATGGAGTATACGGGAGTTCATAACGGCGCGGCGGACGAGTCGGAGAACCTGAAAACGGCCGTGCACGAGAACATGATATATGTATGGTCGGCAGCGGGTATCATTTCAGAGCTGGAAGTATACAATATCAACGGGGTACAGGTGTACAGCGCTCACAGCGAGGCAAAAAAGCACCTGGTGCATGTAACGCGCGGAATGATGTATCTTATCAAGGCCAAAACGGGAGACAGGGAAGAAATAAAAAAAGTGCTGGTATCCTGACGTGTTGACGAACGGAGCGTCCGGCGCAGGTCCGGCGAAAGGCGTATGACACGATTAACGTACACGGTGCAACAGGCGTTTTATCTTCTGCAACTTTCGTCCGAAGCGTATTTTTGATCCGAATGCTGTCCGACATAAACGTTGCAGGCGTATTTCCGATTGGAAACATGTCTGCAACTTTTGTTTTAGCCGTATTTTGAGTAAAATTTATCGCGGCATCCATCCTTTGTTGCGTAAATCGTCACTCCGTTTTCACCGAAACAACTGTTTTCGCAATTCCGTTGGGAAG
>JAITQL010000206.1 GCA_031288935.1 Tannerella sp. | reverse complement strand
GTCCTGTTTCAGCTTCCGTTTCAATTCGCTGAAAGTAGAAATGTTTGCGTTCATACAAAATTCAATGATTCAAAGATTCAAAAATTCAAAGATTCAAAAATTCGGAGTGCTCTCCGGAAACTTCAGAGTACACTCCGGAAACTTCGGAGTGCACTCCAGAAACTTCGGAGTGCACTCTGAAAACTTCAGGGTACACTCCGGAAACTTCGGAGTACACTCCGGAAACTTCGGAGTGCACTCCAGAAACTTCGGGGTACACTCCAGAAACTTCGGAGTACACTCCAGAAACTTCGGAGTACACCCCGGAAACTTCGGAGTACACTCTGAAAACTTCGGAGTGCACTCTGAAAACTTCAGAGTGCACTCCGGAAACCCCGGAATACACTTCATAATTCTTCATTCTTCACTCTTCATTTTTCATTCGCGAAGCGTAAATCCGCTGGATGATGTCGACCACTTTCAGGCCTTCCATGACGTTGGTCGTGATCGTTTCGGAGGTATTTCCCTGCAACACGTTTACCGCGTTGCGAATTACGTAATGGTGATTCTGCGCCGAGCCTTTGTATGCTCCGTAGTCGTTGCCCGGATTCGTCGGCGCCAGCGCCGGCATTTCATAGCCCCGGACATGGCATTCCAGCACCTCGTTCATATATTGCCCGCCGATCTTGACGCTGCCCTTCTCGCCGACAATCAGCAGGCTGCTTTCCAGATTCCTGTCCCACACGGAGGTGGAATAGCACAGACTGCCCATCCCGCCGTTTATAAAGCGGAAATGAATCGTGCCCGAATCTTCAAAGTCGGTCAGGCCGGTGTGATTGAAGTCCGCGAACCGCGCCTGAATGTCGCAGATGTCGCCGAAAAGCCAGTACATGATGTCGATGAAGTGCGAAAACTGCGTGAAGAGCGTGCCGCCGTCCAGCGTTGCCGAGCCGTGCCAGCCGCCCGGACGGTAATAGCGTGCGTCGCGGTTCCAGTAGCAGTTCAGCTGCACCAGGTAGATGTCTCCCAGCCGCCCGGCCTCGACGACGTCCTTGATCCAGACGGACGGCGGGGAATAGCGGTTTTGCATGACGCAGAACACCTGTTTGCGGTATTTCAGCGACGCATATACTACCTTTTCAGCGTCGGCCACCGTCAGCGCCATCGGCTTTTCGATCACCGCGTGATGCCCCGCCTCGATTGCCTGCACCGCCATGCCGGCATGAAGGCCGTTGGGCGTGCAGATATTCACAACGTCAAAGTCCGTCCCGCTGCGGAGCAACTCCTCGAAGTCATTGAAAAAGGGAACGCCCGGAGCATCGGGCAGTACGGCTTCCTGCGGCAGCACGTCGCACAGCGCCGCCAGTTCGGCGCCCGCGTCGCGACGGATCATCTCCGCATGGCGCTTGCCGATGTGGCCGCAGCCGACAACGGCAAAACGTATCTTTTCTTGCTTGTTCATTCCGGAAGGGCGTTACTTGCGAAAAAACCGGAGCACGGCGTCGATGACAGACTGCTGCTGCTCATCCGTCATTTCCGGGTAGAGCGGCAGGGAAAGCGCCTCGCGGCTCAGACGCACGGCCTCGCCGACCGGGTCTGACGTCCGCGCCACCCATTTATACGCATCCTGCTCCTGAACCGGCAGCGGATAGTAGACCGCGGACGATATGCCGCCCTCTTTCAGAAAGGCTTGCAGCGCGTCGCGCCGGTTATGCTTGACCTGCACCGTATACTGGTGATAAACGTGTGTGGAAAAAGTCGCTTTTGCCGGGATCGCCACCTCGTCCAGCGAACTCAGCACCTGGTCGTACCGCTGGGCGACCTTCCGGCGTGCGACGGCGAAGGCATCCATGTACTTCAGCTTCACATCCAGAATGGCGGCCTGCATCGTGTCCAGACGGGAATTGCAGCCCACGATCGCGTGGTGATATTTCGCCGCCTGTCCGTGGTTGGCCGACATGCGGATGCGTTCGGCCAGCGCGCCGTCCGACACAATCACCGCGCCCCCGTCGCCAAAGCAGGCCAGCGGCTTGGTGGGGAAAAACGACGTCGTGCCGATACGGGCAATCGTGCCGGCTTTCCGGACGTCGCCATTCGAAAACGTGTAATCCGCTCCCAGCGACTGGGCATTGTCTTCGATCACATGGAGCTTGTATTTCTTCGCAATCTTCATCACCGGCTCCATGTCGCAGGCCTGTCCGAAGAGGTGCACGGCAATGATGGCCTTCGTCTGGCGCGAAATGGCGCGTTCCAGCAAGTCCACATCCAGGTTGAACGTCTCCGGGTCAACGTCGATCAGGATGGGCGTCAGTCCCAGTGAAGCCACCATCTCTACCGCCGAGATGTACGTAAATGCGGGCAGGATGACCTCGTCGCCGGGTTTCACGTCCAGCGCTCCGAGGGCAAGACGGATCGCATCGGTGCCGTTGCCGCAGGGGATGACGTGCGGCACGTGCAGATAGTCGGCCAGGTGCGTGCAAAACGCCTGCACCTGCGGGCCGTTGATGAAAGTGGCGCCGGCGATGACCTCGCTTATGGCAGCGTCGATTTCCTGTTTCAATCGCGCATATTGAGCCTGCAAGTCTACCATTTGAATATGCATATCCATCCCCCTTTACTTTACTTCACTGCCCGGATTCACCTGTCCGTCCGGTATGACGACGGCCAGCCGTCCGTCCGCATCTTCCGCCGAAAGAATCATCCCTTCGGAAGCAATACCCTTCAGTTGACGGGGCGCCAGATTGGCGATGAAACAAACCTGCTTGCCTACCAGTTCTTCCGGCGCGTAACAGTTGGCGATGCCCGACACGATCGTGCGACCGCCCAGGCCGTCGTCGATCTTGAGTTGAAGCAGCTTGTCGGCCTTCGGCACCTTCGTGCATTCCAGCACGGCGCCGACGCGGATGTCCAGTTTGGCAAAATCATCGAACGAAACGGTTTCGCGCACCGGCTTTGCCCGGGCAGCCGCTGCACACTCGTTGCTCTTCTTCGTATCCAGCAGTTTCTGCACCTGCCGTTCGATCACCCCGTCGTCGATCTTTTCAAAGAGCAGCTCCGCCTGTCCCAGCGCATGACCGGCCTCCAGCAGGTCGACTGCGCCCAGGCGGTTCCAGTCCAGCCGTTCGATGTTCAACATGCCATTCAGTTTCTTCATGCTGAACGGCAGGAACGGCTCGAAGGCAATCGACAAATTGGCCGTGATCTGCAACGCGATGTTCAGGATGGTGGCGACGCGCGGCAGACCGGTTTTGGCCAGCTTCCACGGTTCGGTATCCGCCAGGTATTTGTTTCCGATCCGCGCCAGATTCATCGCTTCCTTCTGCGCGTCGCGGAAGTGATACGTATCCAGCAACCGTTCCACACCGGCTTTTACATCCGCAATCTCCTGCAACGTCCGGCGGTCATACTCCGTCAGCTCGCCGCACGCAGGCACGCGGTTCTCGAAATATTTGCCGGTCAGCACCAGCGCCCGGTTGACGAAATTCCCCAGAATGGCCACCAGTTCGTTGTTGTTGCGCGCCTGAAAGTCCTTCCACGTAAAGTCGTTGTCTTTCGTTTCGGGCGCGTTGGCCGTCAGCACGTACCGCAGCACGTCCTGCTTGCCGGGCATCTCCTCCAGATATTCGTGCAGCCACACCGCCCAGTTGCGCGAAGTGGATATTTTGTCGTTCTCGAGGTTCAGGAACTCGTTGGCCGGCACGTTTTCGGGCAGGTTAAACGAGCCTTCGGCCTTGAGCATGGTCGGGAAAACGATGCAATGGAAGACGATGTTGTCCTTCCCGATGAAGTGCACGATTTTGGTTTCGGGATCTTTCCACCACGTTTCCCAGCTGTCGGGCAACAGTTCCCTGGTATTGGAAATGTATCCGATCGGCGCGTCGAACCAGACGTAAAGGACTTTGCCCCCGGCGCCTTCGACGGGCACGGGGATGCCCCAGTCCAGGTCGCGGCTGACGGCGCGCGGCTGCAAACCCATGTCCAGCCAGCTCTTGCACTGGCCGTACACGTTCGGCTTCCATTCCGTATGTTCCTCCAGAATCCACCGGCGCAGGAAAGGCTCGTACCGATCCAGGGGCAGATACCAGTGTTTCGTGTCGCGCATGACGGGCGCGCTGCCGCTGATTACGGATTTGGGATTGACCAGGTCGGTCGGACTTAGCGACGTTCCGCACGCTTCGCACTGGTCGCCATAGGCGTGTTCGTTTCCGCAGTGCGGACACGTCCCCGTAATATAGCGGTCGGCCAGAAACTGTTTCGCCTCCTCGTCGTAGTACTGTTCGCTTGTTTTTTCGATGAATACGCCCTTTTCGTGGAGCGTACGGAAAAAGTCCGAAGCGGTGCGGTGATGCACTTCCGACGTGGTGCGCGAGTAGATGTCGAACGTGATTCCGAAATCCGCGAACGACTTTTTTATGATCCCGTGAAAACGGTCTACGATGTTCTGCGGCGTGACGCCTTCCCTTTTCGCCCGCAGGGTGATGGGGACGCCGTGTTCGTCCGATCCTCCGATCAGTAAAACCTCCTCTCCCTTCAGCCGGAGATACCGCGCATAAATGTCGGCAGGCACATAAACGCCTGCCAGATGACCGATATGCACCGGCCCGTTGGCATAGGGCAATGCAGTTGTTATCAATGTTCTTTTATAGGGTTGCGTGTTCATTTTTCCATTTTATGTTTCGGTGACAAAAGTACAAAAGAAAGACCGTTCAAGTATCAAAAAAAGGCCTGAAACTTATGCAGAAGTTTTCTTTTTCCTGTATTCCGTACGGCCGGAAGAAGCACGCTGCCAGGGTTTTTCACCCTGACGGTCCCATTTCGGAGCGCCCCGGCCTTTCCGGTTTCTTTCTTCCTGCACCACGTCCACCGCGATGGTGCGTCCGTCCACCTCGAACTTGTTCATTCGATCCATAACGCGCTGGGCGGCTCCCTTTTCCACCTCAAAGAAAGAACACGTGTCGCGCAGGTCGATCCGCCCGATCTGCACCTTGCCCGGCACGCAGCGGTTGATCAGTTCGATCATCTGGCCGGCAAACATGCCGTCGGCTTTCCCGAAGTTCAGGGAAAGGCGTTTGTAGCCGTCCTCGGCTTTGAAGGAATAGCGGGCGGCGTTCCGGTCATTCCGGTCGTTCCGGTCGGCAGCCTGGTGGCGGCCGGCGGATTCGTCCACCACTTCGATTTCATCCGCATCCCGGTAATAATCGATCATCCGGTTAAACTCCAGCGCTATCAGCCGCTTGATGATGTCTTCCTTTTCGAGCCATTCGAGCTTGCGGAAGACGGAGGGCATGAGCGAGGCGATTTCCTCTTCGTTGACTTTGACTTTTTCGATCTGGTCGACCAGGTTGAAAAGTTGTTTTTCGCAAATGTCCTTGCCGGTGGGAAGGGCGCCCTTTTCAAACGTTTTGTTGATGATTCTGCTGATGTCGCGCAGTTTTCCCTTTTCCTTGATATGGCAGATGGAGATGGAAATCCCCGTTTTACCGGCGCGTCCCGTCCGTCCGCTGCGGTGCGTGTACGATTCCGGCTCGTCGGGCAGGCCGTAGTGGAAGACGTGTGTCAGGTCGTCCACATCCAGTCCGCGCGCCGCCACGTCCGTAGCCACCAGCAGTTGCAGGTTGCGCACGCGGAACTTCTGCATCACGTAGTCGCGTTGCCCCTGACTCAGCTCGCCGTGCAGCGAATCGGCATTGTAGCCGTCCTGTATCAGTTTGTCGGCAATCTCCTGCGTCTCTTTGCGCGTGCGGCAGAACACGATGCCGTACACGTTCGGATAAAAGTCCACCAGCCGTTTCAGAGCAAGATACTTGTCGCGTGCATGCACCATATAATATATATGGCGGATGTTCTCGTTGCCTTCGTTTTTACGGCCGATGACGATTTCCTTCGGCGTACGCATGTATTTTTTTGTAATTTTGGCAATCTCCTGCGGCATGGTAGCCGAGAAAAGCAGCATGTTGCGCGACAGCGGCACCTCGGCCAGGATGGCATTGATACTGTCCGTGAAACCCATGTTCAGCATCTCGTCCGCCTCGTCCAGCACCACGTTTTTAATCCCGCTCAAGTCAACGGTGCGGCGCGTCAGCAAGTCGATCAGCCTTCCCGGCGTGGCAACCACGACGTGCACACCCTTCCGGAGGGTTTTAATTTGACTGTCTATGCTTGAACCGCCATACACGGGCAATACCTGCACGCCGCTCAGATACTTGGAATAATCGTTCAGATCGCCCGCTATTTGCAGACACAGTTCGCGCGTCGGGCAAAGCACCAGCGCCTGCGGATACGTTTGTGACGGGTCGATTTTCTGCAAGAGAGGTAGTCCGTACGCGGCTGTTTTGCCGGTGCCCGTTTGTGCCAGGGCGATGACGTCGTTGTCGTTTCCCAGCAGCAGCGGAATCACTTCCTCCTGTACCGGCATGGGGACTTCATAACCCATTTCGCGGATGGCCTGCAACATCGGTGCGGCAATCCCTAATTCTTCAAATGTCTTCAAAACTTGTTTTATATATAGATATGAGGCCGCAAAGGTACACAATTAAATGCAGATTTCGCAGCAAATGCAAAAAATTCAAGGATTCGAGGGGGGGATTCACATACAACCGGACATAAGATGAGGATATATAACCCTTATCCGCATACAATTTACCCAACAACGCTTGACGGCATCTAATCTTTAAAAGGAGCTTGCGAATGATGCGATTATCTTTTATTTCTCCGGTCGTGGCACCAAAAACGCCTTTGTCACGCAGGAATACAACGGTCGGACAGCCAACGGCCAGGGTCTGTCGGGACAGGACGGGATTCGGCGGATATTCGGGAAGTCGCCGGCCAAATACAATGTCAGGCTGAAACAAAGTCAGGCAATTATCGCAGCCGGAATGAGGAAAACAAGGGTTTTTTTATTAGCTTTGCAAGAAAAAAATCAGTCAAGGTGTCATTAAGCATAGAGTTTCTCCTGTTATTTTTATCTGTTCTTTTCCTGATCAGTCTGTTTGCCACCAAAGCTGGCGCGCGTTTCGGCGTTCCGGTTTTGGTACTTTTCCTGGGAATTGGAATGTTATTCGGTACGGACGGTTTGGGCTTTGAATTTCAAAATTATACCGTTGCACAGGCAATCGGGACGATTGCACTTTGTATTATTTTGTTTTCGGGAGGGTTGGGGACAAAATATGAAGATATTAAACCCGTTGCCGGACAAGGGATCATCCTGTCGACTGTCGGCGTGCTGCTGATGGCTCTTTTTACCGGGATTTTCATTTACTGTGTGGCCGGATACTGTTTCCCGTCCATTCACCTGTCTTTTCTGGAATCTTTATTGCTGGCCTCGGTCATGTCGTCTACCGATTCGGCGTCGGTGTTTTCCATTTTGCGGGGAAAAGGGGTGCGGTTGAAAAACAAATTGCGTCCCTTGCTGGAACTGGAAAGCGGTAGCAACGACCCGATGGCTTATATGCTGACCGTTATTTTAATCCAGTTGATAAGCGCCTCCGGAGACGGCAATACGGAATACGGAAAAGCCGTGTTCGACTTTTTCCTGCAATTCGTTATCGGCGGCTTTGCCGGATTTCTGTTCGGGAAAATAGCCGTGAAAACGATCAATAAAATCAGTCTGGATAACGATTCGCTTTATCCGATACTGATTTTTACCTGCGGAATATTTATTTTTTCGGCCACGCATTTTTTGAAAGGCAACGGTTATCTGGCGGTCTATATCGGCGGTTTGATCATCGGTAATGCCCGGATTGTGCACAAGCGTTCTTCCATCCGGTTTTTCGACGGACTGGCGTGGATCAGTCAGATGATCATGTTCCTCACGCTGGGGTTGCTGATCAATCCGAAAGAGCTTTGGCCGGTAGCGTTGATCGGCATAATTATCGGTTCGTTTATGATTCTCGGTTCGCGACCCCTGTCCGTTTTCATTTCCCTGCTTCCTTTTCGCCGGATGGAATTTAGAGAAAAACTTTTTATTTCCTGGGTAGGTCTGCGGGGCGCCGTGCCGATCATCTTTGCCATTTTGCCTTTGGCCGCCGGTTTGGAAAATGCCCATTTGATATTCAACATTGTCTTTTTCATTACGCTGCTTTCCCTGCTGGTGCAGGGAACTACGCTGACCCGGTTTGCCAGCTGGCTGCGTTTGGCGCATACGGGCGAGGACAAAAGTCTTCTTCAGGATTTCGACGTGGAGTTTTCCGAAGACATCAAGTCCACAATGACGGAAATCGTCTTGAACAAGCATATTTTGGCGAATGGAAACCGCCTGATGGATATTCCCTTGCCCAATCACACGCTGGCGGTAATGGTGAAACGGGACGCGCTGTATTTCATTCCGAAAGGAAACACGGAATTGCATCCCGGCGATAAATTACTGATCATCACCAACGACGAAAATGCCCTGATTGAAACGTATAAAAACCTGGAAATAAAAAATTACCGTTTGAGACGGAACCAGTGAGTTGCATGGATGGAAGCCCGTTTTTTGCAACTCGCCGGCCACATCCGTCTCAAGACAGCGCGTGATTACCGCGCGAAAACCTGCGTTTGGGAGGCGAACACTTTTTTTGAGGCGCTATGAAAAACCGTTGGCGATACGGTGGAAGAAAAACGCACGGTCTTTACCGGTTCACATCCTACGGCTTCCCGTTTGCCCGCAAACATTCATCTTCCCGTTTTTATCCCGGATCAACAACTGTCCGGCAGCAAACATCACTTCGTTTAACTGCCTGTCCGCAACAGACAGGCTGGAAATTTAAAGGAAACTTGAAAAATCCGAACTTCATAACCGCAGGGTCGGTACAGCGCAATCTGCGGAGAACAGACCGCCGTTCATATCTCCGAAAACAGTACAGCTATACAAAGAAACATGCTTAATCCATTCAAAACCATCCATTAAAGTTTCGGGATTCCGATCCGTATTTCAGGATATGCCATTCATGTATCCGGGTACGCGACCGGCGTTTCCGGGCACGCCGGTTATATTTCCGGGTACGCAAGCGGCGTACCCGGGCACGCCGTTCATATTCCCGGGCACGCCGGTGGCGTTTCCGGGCACGCCAGTCATATTTCCGGGCACGCGAGTGGCGTTTCCGGGCACGCCGGTTATATTCCCGGTCATGCGAGCGCTATTTCCGGGCACGCGAATGGCATACCCGGATATGCGAATCATGTATCCGGGACTGTTATTTGCGGTTCCGAAACCTGTTGCAGGCATCCCGAAGCGTTTTTGAACGGACTTGGGCGAATGAATGAAAGTTTTTAATAAACGGGGAGGCGTCTTTAGCGGGCAAGTATGGATGTCCGGTTTACCCATCACGGTTTCCGGTTTGCGAATGACCGTTTTTGATGCACGGTTAAGGGATTTATGGAGCGTGCCGCCTGTTTTCCGTGGATATGTACCGTCCCGGCGAATCTGCCGGTTGATTTTCAGTCTTGCCG